>JBLIDB010000038.1:0-27203 GCA_047634015.1 Saprospiraceae bacterium | reverse complement strand
CGCTGCACTATGGGCAGGCGATGGAACAGTTGATATCATCCAATTGTGAGTCTATACTTCCCACCCTTTCATCAACAAAAAAAGATGACCCCACATATGTAATGATGGATGGATCCATGGTCTTTACACGAGCAGATAAATGGAAAGAAATGAAGTTGGGAGTGAGCTTTCATGATAGTCAAATCATTGACATTCAATCAGATAGAAGGCAAATATCGATCCGTATACGTAAGTCATTTAGGAAGTATAGGTGAATTTTTTTCAAAATTTGAACGTCATTTAGTTTCATGTCACAAAAAGTCATCATAGGTGATGGAGCAAAATGGATCTGGAATTGGGTAGAGGACAATTATCCTAGAGCGATACAAATACTACACTTCTATCATGCTAAAGAGAAGTTAGTACTATTTGCTAAGCAACATTTTAAAGAAGAAAGTCAACGCTTTAATTGGCTTGATAAACAGCAAGCCAGCTTGATAAACAATGAAGTAGAAAAAGTCATAAAATGCTTGCAAAACACACGAGCGCGACCAGCGTCTTCGTACCCCAAACAGCAAGTCATTAAATACTTTTTAGAACACGAAGATCGGATGCAATACAAAACCTATTTAGAAAGTAAATTACTCATAGGTTCCGGCCCAATAGAACCAGCTCATAGGAGTGTAATACAACAAAGAATGAAACTATCAGGACAAAAATGGTCTCTCAAAGGGGCTAATGCAGTAGCTACCCTAAGATGCTACAACAAAAGTAATGCTTGGGAATTAGTCTCTCAGGGGATAAAGGCCGCCGTTTAAATCAGCATATAGTGCAATTTGTTATACACACAAAAGTGACTATAGAATTTAATATCCATTTCGCTGCATCACATGTTTAGTCAGAAACGTTTTCTTTGCACGACCAAATTCAATTTTAAATCCTACCAATGCAAATCATCAATTATACTTCCTTTCTTTTCTTCTTAATTTGCTGCATCGCTATCTCATCATGCGGCTCAGATGAGACTGAAAGCAGTAATGAAGGAATCCAAGCTTTTATTCTGAGTAGTAATACCAGCTTTCAAGAATCAAGCAGTGGGTTGTATTACAACATTACTGAGGAAGGTATCACTCCATTCCCCAGTAGTACGAGTTTCGTAGTTTTTGACTTAAAAGGTCAATTACTCAGTGGGACTTCTGTTGGCAATACATTTGGATCTGAAGCAGATGTACGTATTGATTTGAATCAAAATATTATTCCTGGGCTTAAAGAAGCACTGGAATTTCTGGGTACGGGTGGGGAAGGAACATTCATTTTGCCCTCCGATTTAGCATTCGGTACTATCGGCAATGGTGTGATTCCTGCCAATGCGCCGATCGTTTATCAGATAGAAATGTTAGGCATTTATGCTGATGAAATGGTTTTCAGTGATGCGCTTCTATCGGAATATATCGAAAATCAGGGATTTGAAGATGTTACGCAAACTGCCTCTGGACTATACGTAATAATCGAAGAACCTGGAAGTGATATAACACCTTCCTCCTCTCAAGGGGTAACAGTTCATTATGAGGGTTATTTTCTTAATGGTGATGTCTTCGATTCATCTATTGCCCGTGGTGCTCCAAGCACATTCTCATTAAATCAAGTAATTGCTGGTTGGACAGAGGGAATTCCTTACTTTGGAGAAGGTGGTAAAGGCAAATTATTGATTCCGGCACATTTAGCATATGGGGCAAGTGGTAATCAAAATATTCCAGCTTACACTCCAATCCTATTTGACATTGAATTAATTAGTGTGAACTAATCTTCTAACCTTGGATCGACAACTATTTTACTTCTTAATATACAGTGCTCTGATCACATATACCTTAAGTGGTTGCGGTGATACAGCAGCTGTTGAGGAGCAAGCATTACTTGAAGAATATATTCAGTCTAACCGCATAGAGGCTGTAAAAAACGGCTCGTTTTACTATCGTATAGATAGCTCCATTTTGGATGTAGATTCTCTATTAATCTTTCCAACAAGTAGCAATCTTGTAGAAACACATCTAAAAGGAAGTCTCATTGACGAAACTATATTCGCCGACTCCAAAAACGACAATGGAGATCCACTGATTCTTGGACTGAGCACAAACCTAATAAGTGGACTACAAATAGGATTATTACTTTTCCCAAAGAATAGCAAGGGCACCTTATACCTTCCTCCTTCATCAGCCTATGGCGATGCTGGAGATATCCCAAGAAATATTCCAGGAGAATCAATTATAATCTATGAAGTTGAGCTGCTTGATATCTTTGCTAGTGAATCAGCCTATAATGATACGCTAATACAGGGGTATCTTACAGATAGCCAAATGATCCCCGACACTGTAATATCAAATATTCAAATATTTATAGAAACAGAGGGAAATGCCGTGTATCCTAATGATGAAAGCAAGGTGCTTATGACTTACTCAATTTCATCGCTTGAGGAAGAATTATTTCTAGAAGTAAATGATAAAAACGCTCCTGATACCATAGATCTAGGGACCGCTATAAAAGGATTGCAATTGTCATTACCTTTCTTTGGTGAAGGAGGACAAGGAAGTATTTTAATTCCTTCTCAACTGGCATATGGCTCAAAAGGGACTGACACTATTCCAAACTACACTCCTATTCTGTATAAATTCAAGTTGCTAAATATTATAGAGTAACAACTTTCTATTTTTTACTTCGCTGCAGCTGTAATAATCTTCTTTACATCTTCGAGCGTCCATTTTTTGAGCTCCTCGATATCCAGAATTTCACCTTTTTCTTTAGGAATTTTGACACTCTTCTTTTTAACCCTGATAAATGGACCCCATCTACCATTCTCTAATGCTATTTTCTCTTTAGGCCATTGCTTTATATAGCGATTTGCCTCCTTCTCGACTTTAGCTTTAATCAGAATATAGGCATCATCTAAAGAGAGATTGTCAAAATCGTATTTCTTATTAACATTGATGAACATACCATTCCACTTCAAGAATGGACCGAATCTACCCACACCTTTGCTGATAGGAAGATCTTCGTATTCTCCAATAGGTGCATCTTCTTTTCGTTTCTTCTCTATCAATTCAATAGCAAACGGTAACTCAATTTCTAAGGGATCCGTTCCTTTCGGTAGCGAGACAAATTTCTCAT
The DNA here is from genome assembly GCA_047634015.1 of Saprospiraceae bacterium. Classification (GTDB taxonomy): domain Bacteria; phylum Bacteroidota; class Bacteroidia; order Chitinophagales; family Saprospiraceae; genus JAJRXG01. The sequence goes on along the minus strand of JBLIDB010000038.1, from coordinate 24,062 downwards.
CGAACTTTACATAAGGTCCAAATCTTCCAGCGCCTATCTCTACATCCTTATCCTCATATTGACCTACTGTACGAGGCAGCTTGAATAAATCCATGGCCTCTTCATACTCGATAGTCTCCATGCTTAATCCTGGGCGCAGATTAGCAAACTTCGGTTTCCCTTCTTCGCCAACTTCTTCTCGTGTACCGATCTGGACCACTGGTCCAAATCGAGTCAATGTGACAAATACTTCATGACCTGTATCCGGATCCTTCCCTAAGATTCTCTTCCCCTTTGCTCTTTCGGCAGTCTCTATTGTTTTTTCTACTCCTTCATGGAAAGGACTATAAAAAGTCTTGATCATTTCTTTCCATTCCCTTTCACCGTCGGCGATTTTATCAAACTGGGCCTCTATACCAGCCGTAAAACCATATTCCATGATATTGTCGAAATGCTCATCAAGAAAATCTGTAACGATTTTACCTATATCAGTAGGAATCAGTCGATTAGAAATCGCTCCTGTCATCTCTGTTAAGGTCTTCATTTCAACCTTACCAGTTCCATTTAGCATTAATTCTTTATAGTCTCGAGGTGTGCCATCCCGTTTCTCCTTGACAACATACCCTCTTGCTTCCTCCATTATTTTTGTAATGGTCGGAGCATAAGTTGAAGGTCTTCCAATTCCGAGTTCTTCTAATTTTTTCACCAGACCTGCTTCTGTAAATCGTGCAGGTGGTCTTGTAAATCGCTCGGTAGCTTTGATGTGTAAAAGATCTAATACTTGATTTACAGAAAGTGGTGGTAAAATTCCTTTTGTATCATCCTCTTCTTCATCATCATCTTTGGATTCCATGTATACTTTTAGAAATCCATCAAAGACCAATACTTCTCCTGTTGCTTTTAGTCGGCGATCTGTTACTGTAGATATTCCAATATCCACAGTAGTCTTTTCTAATTTTGCATTTTCCATCTGACAAGCGATTGTACGCTTCCAGATGAGCTCATATAATCTTTGCTGATCTGTATCTCCACTTACGTTAAATTTATCCATATAAGTAGGGCGGATCGCCTCGTGAGCTTCTTGTGCTCCGCTTTTGGATTTATATTTCCTAACTTTTAGGTACTCCTCTCCATACTCGGATTTAATCTTATCAGCTATAGCCCCTATTGCGGTAACACTCAAAGCCATGGAATCTGTACGCATATAGGATATAAACCCTTGCTCATATAATCGTTGCGCGGTAGACATGGTTCGCTTTACAGCAAATCCCATCTTTCTACTTGCCTCTTGTTGCAGTGTTGAAGTTGTAAATGGTGGAGCCGGCTTTCTCTGAGCGGGCTTGACCTCAATATTTCTAATTTTAAAGTCTGCTCCTTTACACTTTTCTAAGAAGTCTTGTGCTTCTTTTTCCGTATCTAATCTATCCGTGAGTTCGGCTTGCAAAATCGCTTTTCTTCCGTCCTTATCTAAAACCTCAAATTCCGCCGTTACTTTAAAATATGGGACGCTTTCAAAAGCCATTATCTCTCGCTCTCGTACCACTATAAGCTTAACAGCAACGGATTGAACTCTTCCCGCAGAAAGTTTATTCTTAACCTTACGCCATAAGACCTCACTTAGTTCAAAACCTACAAGGCGATCTAATATTCGTCGAGCCTGTTGAGCATCAACTAAATTCTTATCTACTAATCGTGGTTTCTCAATTGCCTTTTGAATTGCTGATTTTGTGATTTCTCTAAATACAATCCGCTTTGTGGTATCAATGTCTAATCCAAGTTCTTCACATAAATGCCAAGAAATTGCTTCTCCTTCACGGTCCTCATCCGTCGCTAGCCATACTTCACTAACTTTCTTGACTTCCGCCTTTAGTTGGCTTACTACTTTCTTTTTTTCTGGCGAAACAACATAGTGAGGTTCGAAGTCATTCTCTATCGTAATACCCTTCTTACCTTTATCAAGATCACGTATATGTCCATAGCTCGACTTAACGATAAAGTCCTTTCCAAGGTACTTCTCTATTGTTTTTGCCTTTGCTGGTGACTCTACTATGAGTAGGTTTTTTGCCATATACTTATTTGTTCAAGGATTTGCGAATCGCGCCGCAAAACTATAATATTCAAAAAGGAAAAGCGAATCGTAGGCAAATCCGCGTGACATTTAACAACTCAAAGTAAACAAAATTGTCTCTGAACACTATCTATATAAGGAATTGTCCATACTTATTAATTAATTTGCCATCGACGAAAATCTTTCCTACTTCCTTTATTTTAGCTATCAGATCCCGCGGAACTGCAGTATTCTCGCTTATCCTAACCTTAGAAGCTCTATTCCCAGAGGAAACTCATAAAACATTACCCTTTCTGCCCATACACTCTGTTAATAGAGCCAAATTCGCTACTTAATAAGGCTAATTCCCAATAAGTACATTTTTAATTTTGCTTTATGTCGTATATTGATCATCACTTAATTCACCGCCATAAAATTCAGATTATCAACCTTGGCCATTGTTTTTTTATGTGCCTTATTACCTTTTATTCTTTCTAGTCAAATTGTTACCGTTACAACTTCAATTAATTGGGTAGACTTTGAGGCCCAAAATAACCTGACATCTTCGACTATTCCAGATAGTATGACCATTAATATCGAAAATAGTGGAGAACTCATTACTGCTTATACTGGACCAGGTTCAGGTTCCTTTTTATAGATTGCAATGGAATCATTAATGTGAATGTAGGTGGAGTATTAAAAGTAGAAGATAATTTGTCTTTAGAAAAAAGGATACAAGCCAAATGATTACTCCAGAAATTAATGTGGTTGGTATGCTTAATAACCAGGCAGGATTTATGAATATCAGAAATGGAACCGTGTTATCCATTAAGTCGAGTGGTACTTATAATACTTTCGGTACAATGGGTCTTCCGACCTCAGGATATAATGGAGGGATGAATATTGCACAAGGAGGAATGGTCAATCTGGAAGGAACAGGAAATCTTGTAGGGGGAAGGATTACGGTTGATGGGACTTTGAATTTGGGTAATAATTCTACTAACAATAGGAACACTAAGAGCAATAATGCTGCAAGTTTGGTTTGTATTCTTAATGCAATTTTGACGATATCTAAGAGCGGGAATATGATGTCAAGTCAATCAACAATAATAGAGTTTAAAGACCGATGCAGCCTAATAATTTTATCCACTGTAGTTCTTTCGGGCGCATTGAGCTTCTACGGCGAATCATTCCTATATATTGACAACTGTGGAGATCTTATTCTCAAACTGGCAACCTTTGCAATAGGACGTGGAGCAACTGCAGTAATATATAGGGAATAGTGGCTGGAGCTATGTATACTTGATAATAGACAGATATATTTCTTTTCTTTTGATACAAATATCAGAAGGTCCAGGAATATTTGGTTTTATCTCAATTTAATAGACAGGAAAGTACGCATGTAGATATAACTATCAAATCAGGAATTTTCCATCCTCATAAATTAATCTTCCATCAGCAAATATTTTACCTCCTTCTTTCATGTCAGCTATTAGATCCCAGTGAACAGAGGATATGTTCTTGCCTCCTGTCATAATATAACTCTGCCCTACAGCCATGTGAATAGTGCCGCCGATTTTCTCATCGAAGAGAATATTCTTCGTCGCTCTTTGGATATTATAATTGGTTCCTATCGCCACTTCTCCAAAATATCGAGCTCCATCTATCTTCAAGGCTTCATCTAAAACCTCCTGTCCTATTTCCGCGGTCCATTCTTCTACCAGGCCATTAGCGACTTTTAAAGAGACTCCCGATACTTCACTACCACGGTAGATTGAAGGATAGTCGAAATGTATATAGCCATTAACGCTATCCTCTATAGGGCTTGTATAAACCTCCCCACTGGGCATATTTGTTCGGCCATCTGAATTCATCCAGACTCTTCCTTCTACTGAAAAACTTATATCCGACTTAGGGTTCACATATCTAATCAATTTTACCTGATTAAGATAATCCACTAATACCTGTTGGCGCTCACGAACCGCCAGCCACGCTGCTTCAGGATCTTCATCATATAGATGACAGGCATTGTAAACAAATTGTTGATACTCTTCTAAAGACATCCCTGCCTCCTGAGCAGAGGCTGCCGTCGGGTATTGGCATAGGGATCGCACCATAGAACCATTTGCAGTCCTTTCGCTATAGATCTGGTTGATCGGGCTATTAGCCTTCATGCGAATCGCTTGCTTTTTAGGATCTACACTTGCATCTTCTGTTAAATTGTATGGCGCCCGAATATATAAGTAAGCATTATAGTTCTCAAAAGCGGCGCGCTTCATTGGAGAAATATGCTGAAGTTGTCCCCCTGAACCTTCACTGTGCAATATCCTGTTCTGCTCTCTGAATTGAAGCTCCACACTTGGGATTCCCCCGGCTTTTAAAACTTCACGATATACCTCTCGCACTAAAGGCTCTCCTAATGTTGTCGACACTATGTAAACGGTATCTCCTTTCTTAACACCCAAACAGTAATTGACTAACAATTGGGCATACTTAGATTCTATCATTCTAAAGTGATTTAAGGATTGGGCTGATTGTCGAGAATAACTGCTTGATAGTCTGGACATGACTGAACGACCTCAAAGAGTCGAATAAGATAGTGCTCGAAGCGAAGGAGCCTCGAAAGACTATGTGTGGGTTGATTGTTTTCATAGTCATAGCTATGAATAAACGAATGATCTCGAAGAGTCGAACCAAAAGGTTCGAAAAGAGAGGGCCTCGTGGAGGACGGGATTCCAACGCCGAGGGCTGCCTGTCTGAAAAATAGGTATCTGGCTCTCAATGAGGTATTCGCAATCATCTTGTTTAGTTCTTAAATCGCTTTCTTCTTAAAAGTTCTTAATCTGATATGGATACCGGACTCTATATTGTTCCTGAACAGAATCTTTAATAAGAACTCTCAGGCCATCTATATTCTCCTTCTTGATCGCTGAAATAAATATCGAAGGGTGTCGATAATTATGATTCACTTTCTCCTTCAGTTCAGTTAAGATTTCCGTCTTTACTTCTTCTTCTAAAAGGTCATCAAAGGCCTTCTTTCTATAAGCATCAATTTTATTAAATACTAATATTTGCTTTTTATCATCAACTCCTAATGCGATCATAGTCTCATTGACGGTATTAATCTGATCTTCATATTGGTCATGAGAGATGTCTACAACATGTAAGATTAAATCGCTTTCCCTAACTTCATCAAGAGTAGACTTAAAACTCTCCACCAAGTGATGCGGCAACTTTCTTATAAATCCTACGGTATCTGACAAAAGAAATGGCATTCTTCCGAATACAACTTTCCGTACTGTCGTGTCTAAGGTCGCAAACAACTTATCCTCAGCAAATAATTTCGACTTACTAAGTAAATTCATTAGCGTGGACTTTCCTACGTTCGTATATCCTACTAATGCCACCCTAATCAAATCTCCTCTATTGTTACGTTGCGTTTGATTCTGTTGATCGATCTTTATGAGTCTCTTCTTAAGTGCTGAAACTTTATCTCGAATGATACGCCTATCGGTCTCTATCTCCTGCTCTCCAGGGCCTCTCATTCCGATACCTCCTTTCTGACGTTCCAAGTGAGTCCATAGTCCTCTCAAACGAGGTAAAAGGTATTGTAATTGAGCGAGTTCTACTTGCGCTTTTGCTTGAGCCGTTTGTGCCCTTGAAGCAAAAATATCTAAGATCAAAGTACTCCGATCGATGATCTTCCGCTTGAGCATTTCTTCGAGAATATTCGTTTGCTTCGCCGTAAGATCATCATCAAAAATGACTAAGTCAATATCATTCTCCTCAATAAAAATTTCGATTTCTTCAGCCTTTCCAATTCCTACAAATGTTCTGCTATTAACAGATTTTACGTTCTGAACAAATCTCTTCACGGTTGTTGCTCCAGCAGTCAATGCCAAGAATTCTAATTCATTGAGGTATTCCTCAACCAATTCCTTCGATTGATCCGACTTCACAACTGCTACGAGAACGGCACGCTCTTCTTTGCGCGCGATTCCCGACATCTTCTTCCTACTTATATCCCATTGATCTGACATCTATCTATTTTTGGCGCTATTAACTTAGACTGTATTTTATCGTTTCAACCACGGTTCTGGATTAATCCTCTCTTGGTCTTGCCATATTTCGAAATGAAAGGGCGCCATTCCTTGCTCTTGGCGCAAATTTCCTAGCTTCTGTCCCACGACGACAATATCGCCCACTTGAACATTTACTTTATTTAAAAAATAATAAGCACTTGTGAAATCTCCATGCTTCAATGTAACAATATAATCATACGGCGCTTGCTTTAGGGCCATAAGCACTGTTCCAGAAAACACCGCTTTCACTTGCGAAGCACTGGGTGCTGATACATCTATACCGTAGTTTTCACTTTTTAACCCTCTTGCCTCTGCATTTCTGCGGTAGCCATATCTATCTGTAATGCTCCCGCCATCTATTGGCCAAGGAAGTTTACTGTACATGCCTGCAAACTGCTCTGTGATAGTTCTGCGATCTGCCAGCCTAACTGTAGGAGCAGGAGATACTATAGGCTTTGGAACGTTTTTTTCGGTAACCGTACTGCTAACAATTATTTCTTCTACAACTTTTGGATAAACTTTTCCTTCTTGAGATTTAAGTTCTGGTTCATTAAGTTTTGATTCTTCTACTTTAGAACTAACAATCTCTTTTACCTGCTTTTTTTGACCCTCTTCGCTGCGGTCCAACTCAATAGATTCTGCCTCTTTAGGATTCATTTCCGCTTCGATCTCATTCCTTACCAATTCCTTAGGATAAAGTATTCTTTCAGAAATAATACTATCCGGCAATGTCAACTCTGTCAAAGAATATAAATATGGTTCTAAGTTTACCGCCACAGAATTATTATCGAATATCTCCTCCTCTGTTGTCTCTTTAGAATTTTCTATGAGTACGTCTTCTTTGTTGCGTAGCGTCTCCTTAAGCAGATCTATAGTCCTGCTAAGATCCGCTGAAAGAGTATCAATACCTTCCTCACTTTTAACTTCATACTGCTTTGTAAAATTACTCGGGATGGTAAGAGTAGGTTTGCTTTTCATTTTCATCACCTCAGTAGTTGAAGATCGAATGTAATCTTCTAATTGTGCGTAGTATCTCCATTTTAAAAACGATGCTCTCCAACTTTGAGTAGACAAGATTTTAGCCCATCGCGGAGTTGTAATTTTTTGATAATACGCATTGCGAAGAATCATTCCGAGTTGAACTTCTTTTAATACTATATTTTTATGATCAGCTTCCACTTGACTAGCAATCTCCAAATACTGCGAATCAACTGGTAATCTTGCGTTAGAATCTATTATTTCAGGAAGCAAAAGTGAAGGTTCCAAGTCTTCAGAATAATCAATTATTGAAACTTCAACTTTACGGGGAAGCACTTCCTCTAAATCTTGCGCATTAAGAATAGAGCAAAGTAGTATGCTCAAGAGAAAGAAACTAAATTTTTCTATAATGTGACGGAATTTCAAATTTTATTCTTTTAGGCACATCAAATTGAACGGAAGATAGATCAATTCCTATCTTAAACTCTCCTTCCTCAGCAGTATTAATAAGTAACTCACGTGATTCTGCAAAACCCGCTTCGTCATGATTGGTAAAGGTAGCATGTAACAATCTCTCTAACTCATCTAACAACAAGATCCTATAAATCGAAAAATCTTCATTTATTTGGTAAGAATATTTTTTAGTATCCTTCGAAAAATCAATTAGATGATGCGTACCCGTTTCAAATTTCTGAATATTTTCCTGTTCTGGTACATTTACATTACCAACAATAAAATCTTGTAATTCTGAAAAAGAAAAATTGATATTGTAGTCTTCCAGAAACTCCTCCAGCGTACCTATCTCGAAACAATTCTCATAAGAATATTTGATCTTAAAAGAGTCTCGTGTGATCAATACGCGCGCACCTTCAATACTCAACTTTTTAAAGTTCATCCAGATCAAACTGTCTTTAATCATAAGAATGTTACATCGGCCTCCTATTCTAAATTCGTCTCCGTTGTATTTTACTCTTCCTTTAGCCGAAAAAAAAGTGTAGTCCTTCTGCTGACCTTGTACTCCATCAAGCAATTCTTCAAGTGGAATAGGACTTAATGGTTTGAGTTTTTTCTGAGTAGCACAAGCAACGATACCCATTAAGGTGACTAAGTAAAGACACCACCTCATATAGATTCAATTTTTTGCTTTAATCGCTGCTGATGGCCACCTTGTTTTATTGCTTTAGAAAAAGCTTCACTTGCTTTAGTTTTTTCACCAATTTTAATGTAAAAATCACCAATCAATTCCGCAAGCCCCGGATCCTTCGAATCGAAAGATTCAAGATAGCTTAATGCTCCATTTGTATCCCCTTCCGCATCAAGAATTTGAGCATTTAGGGTCCAAAATTTGGATTGAAATAAGACATTACTTCCACCAACGATTTTAGCTTCAGCTAACATTTTCTTTGCTTCAGAGATTTCATTCTGTTCGAAAGCGGCTTTCGCCAAAAAGTAATAGGGACTACCTTGATTAGGGAAATAATCAAGTGCCTCGTCAGCCAGATTTGACAAGCCTTTGAGATCCCCTAATTCATTATAAACCGATAATAGCTGATCCCATACCTGATAATTGGATTTATCTAATGCTAATGTTCTGATATAGAAATCTTTTGCTCCTGACAAATCCTCCGTAAGATATAAGGCATCTGCATGTAAAGCTTGAGATTGAGGATGATCCACATTGGCTGTTGCTAAATACTCTGTGAATGGAAGGATTTTCGAAACTTCTCCAATATTTCCTGAGGTCAGAACGGGTATCAATGCCTTGACTTTGATATCATTAGAGATAGTGGGGCTGTATATGAGAGATTTTATTTTATCGTTTTTGTCACTCCCCTTTCCTCCTTTTAATTCTTGAAGAGCTAACATAGCATCCCCATTCTTCGGATCTTGCTCTAATACATCTTGAAAAGTATTAATGGCCTTTTTCTTTTCATATGTGACCGTATAAAATTTGCCGAGCTTAATAAGATAATAAGTGTCATTAGGATCTGAAGCTATCCAACTTTTAAGTTCCACAATAGCACTCTTCTTATCATTCATAGCCAGAAAAAGCTCAATCTTCTCATCGCTTCTTGACTCCTCTTTGCCAAATTGACGATCCATCTTATTCATCACTACTATTGCTGATGGATAATTCTGCCCTTCGATTAAAGTCTGAGCCCATCGCCTGTAAAGATCTTTATCTCCAGTTTTGACTGCTATGTCTCCAAAGCTTTTGGCAGCAGCACCATATTCCAAATTCTCAAGTTGAAATTGTGCCAATGTTAACTTAAACCAATTATTGTCAGGCGCATAACGAACCGCCTTCTTAGCAGCTTTGACTGCGTCATTTAAATTATCAAGAGAATGATAGACACGCGCTAAGTCATGCAAGACCGCGGCATTTACAGGATCCTTCTCTAAAAGTTTGAGATAGATCTTAGTCGCCTCTTCATATTTACCAATAATCTTGTTCTGATTGGCAGCTATAAACAAAGCCTCAATGGCTATTTCTTCTTCGCTTGCACGCTGCGCATGAATCGAAGAGCACCAAAACAAAATTGTAAAAAATGTAACTATTAATCGCATGGGTAGCATTTATCCTTCATAATAACGTCGTACCCATAGAGCTTGTTATAATTTGATCCTTTGGTCTACTTGACCAAAATTTCTTCTTATGCAATGTTGTTCTTCTGTCGTGTATCTAAGACTATACTCCTTCATCACGACTCGCTCAAGATAAAATATTACAGCAATCGACTCATATACCAATTTATATCATGCTCTTATTCGCGATTGCCATAGGCTATTCAACAACGGTGATCTTCAACATATTTGTGCGAAATCGCTTCTCAATTGGCATACTACCGGTATTAATAACGGTCTCTCCTACTTTGACGACGCCTTTCTGCTTAAGAATGTTAATAGTATCCTCTATTGTTCCATCTGTTGTGGTAAATTTATCATAAACAAAACATTTAACACCCCAGACAAGGTTTAAGGTCTTAAGCATTTCATCTGAACTAGAAAAGATACAGATTTGCGTATTAGGCCTGTAGCTCGACACCTTGAATGCTGTATAACCAGATACAGTTAGACCGCAAATCGCCTTAGATCGAACCCTTTCTGCTGTCTCTGCAGCCGTAATACAAGCTACGTCACTGAGATACGTATTGGACTTTCTGTCCAGCTTGGGTCTTTTATCTTTGAATTCATAATGCTGTTCAGCTTCATAAATAATATTATTCATCGCCTGAACAGTTTCTACCGGATGCTTTCCGACAGAAGTTTCCCCACTTAACATAACTGCATCAGTACCATCAAGTACGGCATTTGCGACATCTGTAACCTCCGCTCTCGATGGACTTGGATTCTCCATCATACTTTCCATCATCTGAGTTGCGACGATTACGGGTCTCGCCCACTGGATACATCTTCTGATAATATCCTTCTGGATTGTTGGAACTTTTTCTATCGGAACTTCTACTCCTAAATCACCACGCGCTATCATGATACCATTAGAAGCCTTAATTATAGATTTTATGTTTTTTACTGCTTGGGGCTTCTCTATTTTAGCAATCACCTTAGCACTATGACCTTTCGCCTCAATAATTCTCTTGAGCTCCTTTACATCTGCAGCAGTTCGAACAAAAGAAAGGGCTATCCAATTCACTGGAAGTGTCAACACAAAATCAAGATCTATCAGATCTTTCTTGGTAAGACAAGGCTGTGAAACATTAGTATCTGGAAGATTAACCCCTTTATTAGATTGTAACAATCCTTTATAAAGGGCTTTCAGTTTTACGATTCCCTTCTTATCCGTTTCTACAACATCAAATAAAATCTTACCATCATCACATAAAACTCTTTCTCCCACATTCACATCCTGTGCAAACTGAGGGTAACTCATATAGACCTTCTCCGCAGTTCCAATACATTCTTCGTTGGTAAATGTGATAATCTGTCCTTGCTCGAGCGGAATTCCACCTTCTTGCACCTTACCCACTCTTAATTTGGGTCCTTGTAAATCGGCAAGAATACCGACGTGTGTACCATGCTCTTTATTCAATTCCAGAATACGGTCAAGAACTTCTTTATGATCTTTGTGCGCTCCGTGAGAAAAATTTAGTCGAAATATATTAACTCCCGCCTTTATTAGCTCTCTTAGTCTCTCTTTACTACTGGATACAGGTCCTATAGTCGCTACTATCTTAGTCTTTTGTCTTTCGTCCGTCATGTTCTAAAGGAATAAAATTTCATAAAATACTGCCACTTCGACAAACAATTCTCTCAGCTTAGACAGATACCGTTGTATATTTCGAAAAAATACGAAATAAGGGATACTACAGGGCTAAATTTTCATTGAAGACGACACTCAAAAGTAGAAAAAGAAAATAAGAGGAACTTTATTTGGATCGTATACCTTTAGAAATCGTAGTTTTGCAATTGAAATTAAAATCACATTATCATGGCAGATGTTGCTGCAAAGGTTAAGAAAATTATCGTTGACAAATTAGGCGTTGACGAAGCAGATGTAACTCCAGAAGCGAGCTTTACGAATGATTTAGGCGCGGATTCATTGGATACCGTCGAATTAATCATGGAATTTGAAAAAGAATTTGATCTATCTATTCCAGATGAGGAAGCAGAAAAAATTGAAACTGTAGGAAACGCAATAGATTATTTAAGTAAATAATGCGTTAAATATAGTTGAGTAGAAAGAAAAATCTTTCTCTCATTGTCCCGTTTTTGGGAATATTAGGAATAATATCCACAAATTTTTAAAGAAGTTTGTGGATATTTTGTTTTAGGGTAACCCAAAAGATACTTTTACGAAATGCAAAGAGTCGTAATTACAGGAATAGGAGCTTTAACACCAATAGGCAATAATATTTCGGAATATAAGGAAGGTCTCTATAATGGTGTTAGTGGTGCGGCGGGGATTACGCGATTTGATGCGAGTCTATTTAGAACGAATTTTGCCTGTGAGGTGAAAAATTTTGAAATAGAACAGTTTTATGATCGTAAAGCAGCCCGAAGAATGGATCCCTTTACACAATACGCTATGGTCGTAGCTGACGAGGCTATAGAGATGGCGGGATTGTCTGAAGGAACATTTGACCCTACTAGAGTTGGTGTAATATGGGGAAGTGGAATAGGTGGTTTCGAAGTTTTAGAGCAAGAGATATCCGCTGCGGTGCATAATGAAGGTAAACCCCCTCGTTACAACCCTTTTCTTATACCTAAATTGATTATTGATATTGCTGCGGGTCATATTAGTATGAAACACAATTTTCAAGGACCAAATTTTGCAGTAGTATCAGCATGTGCAACATCCACCAATAGTATAGCCAGTTCTTTTGACGCCATTAGACTGGGCAGAGCAGATATAATAGTGACAGGTGGTTCTGAAGCCGCTATTACAAAAACAGGTGTGGGTGGATTTGCATCTATGAAGGCTTTAAGTCCTCGAAATGACGATCCTAGTACAGCATCACGCCCTTTTGATAAAGATCGTGATGGATTTGTGCTTGGTGAAGGAGCTGGAGCATTAATACTTGAATCACTAGAAAGTGCGAAAAAGAGAGGAGTTAATATCCTTGCTGAAGTAGTAGGAGCAGGAATGACAGCTGATGCATATCATCTTACAGCGCCTCATCCCGAAGGAATAGGAGCCACAAGAGTGATGAAGGAGGCGCTTATCGAAGCCAAAATGAATCCAGAAGAAATAGACTATATCAACGTTCATGGGACTTCTACCCCACTTGGTGATATCGCCGAAAGCAAGGCGATCAAGAATGTATTTGGGGATCATGCATACAATCTGAATATTAGTTCTACAAAGTCCATGACGGGACATCTCCTGGGTGCAGCAGGGGCAATTGAGGCAATTGCTGGTATTCTTGCTATGCAGAATGGCGCAATTCCTCCAACAATTAATCATTTTACAGAAGATCCAAAATTAGATAATAAATTGAATTTCACTTTTAACCAACCTCAAGAAAGAGAAGTAAATGCTTTCTTAAGTAATACTTTTGGTTTTGGTGGGCATAATGCATCTGTCATTATTAAAAAATTCAAGGGGTAAATCATAAGTACTAAGAGAGAGTTTGATAAGAGAGATTTATAATTTTTACTTTTCTAAGGATAAGGACCTGGCACAAAAGCTGCGTAATATTCTTGGCTTTACGCCCAAAAAACTGTCCCTCTTTAAGCTAGCGTTCTATCATAAATCGATGAATGATGAGCAAACTCAGAATAATCAACATAATGAACGCCTAGAATATTTAGGCGACTCCATTCTAAGTACTATAGTAGCAGAATACTTATTCAAGAAATATCCCGTCAAAGACGAAGGGTTTCTTACTAAAATGAGGTCTAAAATTGTAATGCGGAAGACCCTCAACAGCCTTGCGTCAGAGATGGGGCTTGACATTATCTTGAGCAATTACTCACAAGGAAAGCTAAGTAAGTCCATGATGGGTAATGCCTTTGAAGCAATGGTAGGTGCGATATATCTGGAAAAAGGATTTGATGACACAAAAGATTATATCATCAATGATATCCTACTAAAACATTTGGATATCCATGCCTTAGAAGTTCAAGATGAGAATTTCAAAAGTCAACTGTTGGAGTGGGGGCAGAAAAACAATGTACCTGTCGACTACAAGTTGCTCTCGAAATATAAACAAGATAAACGAGATCGGTTTAAAGTAGCAGTCTATGTTGATGGATCAGAAGTCGCCCTTGCTGATGACTTTAATAAGAAATCTGCTGAGCAATCTGCTTCAAAAATGGCGCTAAAACGATTAAAGATTACAAAACCTGCTCCTGCTACCAGCTAATGGATTCACTAACGCAGATTATATTAGGTGCAGCAGTCGGAGAGATTGTTCTCGGCAAGAAAATTGGTAATAGAGCATTGGTATGGGGAGCAGTAGGAGGTACTATTCCTGATTTAGATGTTATAGGAGGAATGTTCTTATCACCTATCGCTGAGCTCGCTGCGCATAGAGGTTTTAGTCATTCTATCGTATTTGCAATAATCGGCGCTTTCGTCTTCGGTTATGGTACACAAGCCATATATGAGAGTAGATATTATAAATATATAGCTTCTTTGGGATGGTTACTACTTCCTATTGGTGTCCTATATTTCTTGCGACGCTTTCTTGATATCGAACTATTTGGGATCAATGCGATAATTTTTGTAATCATCATAGGGATCTCAGGATGGCTTCTCTTTAGACGATATTTCTCCCATAAACCTTCTATACCAGCTACAAGTGCGAAAGACTGGCAATGGTTAATGTTCTGGGCCATTTTTACTCACCCATTATTAGATTGTTTTACCACATACGGAACTCAATTATTCCAACCTTTCTCAGATTATAGAGTAGCATTCTGTAGTGTATCTGTGGCAGACCCAATCTATACGCTACCATTTCTACTATGTGTAATCGGTATATCTATACTTAGTAGAAATAATGCTAAACGGCGAATACTTGCTATCACAGGAATTGTAATAAGCAGTGCCTATTTATTACTTGGAGTGTATAATAAATCTCAGGTCAACACGATCTGGAAAACCTCTTTAGCGGAAGCGGAAGTCGACTATTCAAGATATATGACCAGTCCGACGCTTCTAAATAATGTCCTTTGGTATTGTCTCGCAGAAACAGAAGATGGATATTACTTTGGGCAATATTCATTCTGGGATAAGGAGGAAAAGGTCCTTATGGAATTCATACCTCGTAATCAAGAGCTTCTTAATGCTAACATGGAGGAAGATGAGATAATTAAGACATTACGCTGGTTTAGTAATGACTATTTCGCCATTACAGGTACTGAGGAAAAGGGGAATCTCTCTTTCAATGATCTGAGATTCGGAGTATCTAAAAATAGAAAAGGGGAGCGTCACTTCATTTTCAACTTTCCATTGGTTCGCACAAATAGTGGTAGTTATGATATTACGGGCAGCAATGGAGGGCCTCCTCCTGGAGAAGAGCAAGATATGCTGAATCAATTGTGGACTAGGATTAAGGGGATATAATTCCAAAAAAGTAATTCTTACAATTCTACTAACCAACTCCTTACCTTAAAAAAAGAAGGCGATTATAATTAGTCTTTATCCAAGGATTACTCTTAAGGTATGCTCTAATGATTTATAATTCTCTATGGACATCTCATGAAGAGGAAGTCGTACTTCATTCGAGCAAAATCCAAGGATTTCCATGGCTGTTTTAATACCTACTGGATTTCCCTCGATATACAGCCATTTATGTAAGTCATAGATATGATCGTTGAGCTCACGAGCCCCTTGATATTCATCTTGAAGAGCCAATCTTACCATATCCGAAAACTCTCTTGGCAGGGCATTCGCAATTACTGATATTACTCCACTACCACCTACAGAAATCATAGGAATAAGTACCTCATCATCTCCAGATGCAACAAAAAAGTCTTTTGGTTTGTGTTTTACGATACGCGTCGTCTGAATAAGATCTCCTGTGGCTTCCTTCACTCCTATAAACTTCTCACTTGCTTCGGCAAGTCTAACAGTCGTCTGCCATGTAATATTTGATCCCGTTCGCCCGGGAACATTATAAATGATGATAGGCACGGGGGATACTTCTTCAAGCGCCATATAATGTCTGTAGATACCCTCCTGAGAAGGCTTGACATATGCAGGACTTGAGCTCAATATGGCATCAATTCCAGAAAAGTCAAAGCTGTCAATGTCCTTAACTAACTCCAGCGTATTATTACCCGCAAAATTTCCCGTTACAATCGGAACACGTTTTGCCACCTTAACAATCGCACAATCAAGAATATCTCTAGATTCTTGAGGATTCAGAGTCGCCGTTTCGCCGGTAGATCCAAGCATAACAACATATTCTACACCTCCATCGATTACATGATCAATAATGGTTTCTATAGCAGGAAAATCAACCTTTCCCTTTTTAAAAGGCGTGATAAGTGCAACTCCTGTACCAATAAATTTTGTGTGTTTCATACTCTATCCTATCATGGAGGGGCGCACTCCTATACTTTCTAATGTTTGGTAAATAGCCTTACACTGATCTTTTAGACCAGCAGAAAGGGCTTTAGGATTATTAATAAAAATATCAATACTCACATCTTTATCTCCTTCGAAGTCCAAAGATGCCTTTAACTTACTATTAGAGCAAGCTGTCAGGTACTTCAGTAGAGGATCTTGCAAGGGATTCAATACAATTAATAGATCTGTCTTACGAGCAAGCCATTGAATCAAAAGAGATTGTTGCGGTACCCCCGCCCATGAACATTGTTTCTTCGAAAGCTGCTCTATTTTGGTTTTTTCATCGGGATTGATCTGAGGGACTATTATATAGCCGTGGGCTTTTAACCCTTTATTTCTTAAAAAATCAATGGCCTCTTTGAGCTTCTCAGTCGTATACTTTTCACTGCTCACAAGTATGGTTACAGACGACAGTGTATTAACATCTATAACTCTCTCTTTCGCCTTCTGGGAAGCCAAGAGTTTCACGTAATCTTTATTGAAAAGGCTTTTTTTAATCATTACTGAGGCTTGCCTATCTATTTCTTACCTTTGTAGCGTCCCATAGCTTCATATTTTTTAATACGATCGTTGATACGATCTTCGGGATCTTGAGCCATTAACTCTTCGAGTTGCGCCTTTATATGCTTTCTTAGAGAGCGAGCCATTTTTTCTGGATCAGAATGCGCACCTCCTATCGGTTCCGGCAGTACGCCATCAATTAATTCAAATTCCATCATGTCAGAAGAAGTGAGCTTTAACATCTCTGCAGCCTCTTCCTTATGATCCCAGGACCTCCAGAGTATAGAAGAACATGATTCTGGTGATATTACTGTATACCATGTGTATTCCAACATAAATACACGATCTCCAAGTCCTATACCTAATGCTCCTCCGGATGCGCCCTCTCCTATTACATAACACAATATCGGCACTTCTAACTGAGCCATCTCTATGAGATTGCGGGCAATAGCTTCCGCTTGTCCCCTTTCTTCTGCTTCTATACCAGGATATGCTCCTGGTGTATCAATTAGAGAAATGACAGGAATTTTAAATTTTTCCGCAAGTTTCATCAATCTTAATGCCTTGCGATAGCCCTCGGGATTGGCCATTCCGAAGTTTCGATATTGGCGCATCTTAGTATTGCCACCTTTTTGATGTCCAATGATCATAACTGTCTGCCCATCCAGACTTGCCAACCCTCCAACTATGGCCTTATCATCTCCAAAATTGCGATCTCCATGCAATTCAGTGAATTTTTTGAAGATTTGTTCGATGTAATAAGTCGTATAAGGTCGCGCCGGATGTCTAGATAACTGAACTTTCTGCCATCTTGATAAATTGGCGAAAATTTCTTTACGCCGTTTATTAATCAAAGACTTTAGCTCCTTGACTTTATCACTAACATCTACATCACCGTCTTGAGCGAGGCCATTGAAGGTTTCCAGTTGCTCGTAAAGACTTTCTAAGGGTTGTTCAAAGTCAAGAAAGACCATAATTTACTATTTGTGGTTGGGACTGCTAATGTATAAAACATAGAGAAGTCGAGTGTTAGCAAAGAGACTAAAATTAAATAGAAGAAAGTGCTTGTTGTTTCATGAGAGGAATATTACATTTGCAGCGCTTTAGAAAAGATCTGAAGTGCATATTAATGGTTTGGTAGTTCAGTTGGTTAGAATACCTGCCTGTCACGCAGGGGGTCGCGGGTTCGAGTCCCGTCCAGACCGCATTGATACTCAAAGGGTTACGAGCTTTTCGCTTGTAACCCTTTTTTATTCTCACGCTATTTTCAAACATTCGAGGATTTAATGACAGTCGTCAGAGAATAAAGAAGTAGGGTAAAGAAAGCGCTCTAATTGTTTGATATTCAAGATGGATCAAGTAATTACGACACTTAGCGATCAGGAATGATAATTATAATTCGGCATCTTAGGTCTTTTTTGCAATCTGATGCTCCATCCTTGAGTACCGACCGATCTCTTTATAGGAATTGAGGTAATTTTACCTTAAACTCCAATTGGGCATCTATATAGTATTATTGTTGGGCAAAATTTCATTTTGTAGCAATAGCGTGCTAAAGTATAAATAGAATTGTGAGAAAATAAGGCCCCAATACCCCTTAAACTTCTATATCAAAGAAATATAACCCAATCTTTATGCATCTTAATTAAATAATATTGAGTTATAAATTCAAGAGATTTCTACACATTTAAAGGCGTTCATTACCATGGCAACAGCAGATCAACTTAAAGCGCTAATAAAATCGCATTATGAGCTGGATAGTAGTAGGTTCACAACAGTTGCTATGCAAGTCGCCGCTTATGAAGCAAATAATGGACACAATACTTTAGCGCATGAATTAAAGAGAATAATAGACCATTCTAAGAAGACTAAAATAAAGACGCTTCCAAACTCGGTTAATTTACCCGACATAATACAATGGGTCGAGCCCAAAACGAGATTAGAGAATTTGATCGCACCCCAAGAAATTAAAACACGATTAAAGCGAATAATTAAAGAATTTCATCAAAGAGGTAGACTGGAAGAGCATGGACTTCAGAATAGGAGGAAAGTGCTTCTTAGCGGCCCTCCAGGTACTGGAAAGACGATGACTTCTGAAATAATTGCAACCGAACTTGGTCTTCCCTTGAATATTATTCTTGTAGATAAGATGGTTACTAAATACATGGGAGAAACAGCTGCCAAATTAAGGCAAGTTTTTGATGTTATTGGTCGTCATACAAGTGTTTATCTATTTGATGAATTTGATGCATTAGGATCAGATAGATCAAGAGATAATGAGCAGGGAGAAATGAGACGCGTCTTAAATTCATTTCTTCAGTTTTTGGAACAAGACAAGTCAAACAGCTTTATAATTGCGGCTACCAATAATATTAACTTATTGGACCAAGCTTTATTCAGACGTTTTGACGATATCCTTTTCTATCAATTGCCAACAAAAGAGGAGGTTATCTCCTTAATAAAAAATCGATTTGCGCCTTATAAGTACAATTTCAACATTGAATCAATTGCTCCCAAAATATTCAAGGGATTAAGTCATGCAGAAATTACTCAGGCGTGTGATGATACAATTAAAGAAATGGTTTTAAATGACAAACGTAATCTTCTTAAAAGCGACTTGATGGATATGCTGAAAAATAAAAAAGACGTGTATACCAAATAGTAAGTAGCTCTATGTCAGAAAATATTAGGCCAATACTGTTAATAAGAAGAGACCCTGTTAGTGAAGCTTATACTTCTCGAAATAGAGGGAACTCTTCCCCAGAACTACCAGAAAGAAATAGAGCAGAACATACAGGGCGCTTGAGAAATCAATTTACAGAGATAGAAGGGAATAGACAATCTATGGAGGCCGTGCAGTCAAAGGATGGCATTTATTTACAATTTAGTGGTCAAACAGGTCATGATTTAGCGACAAGAAGCCTTGAGAATTTACCCAAGAAAATCCGTCTACTTAATGTAAAAACAACGGATGGGACAGTAAGCGCAACTGTCTATGTCCCCTTGAATTCTGCTGGTTTCTATTTAACAAGGCTTGATGAGTATGCTCAGCAAGAATCGCCTAATGGAAATCCTAAAAATCAAAAAGTAATTGAGAGTATTGAAGATGTAAAAGAGGCAATAATAGAATCCTTTTGGCAGGATTCTATTGAAGCAATGCCAGCACATGATTCAGAATGGATTGAGTGTTGGCTTAGAGTTGATGACCAAATCCAAGATGAAATAATCACATTTAGAAATACCGCGAGCGCTTTTAATATTGATGTGGCTAAGGGGCAGATCATTTTCCCTGAAAGGGTGGTTGTATCTATAAAAGCTAATAGAGAGCAATTAACAAACCTCATATACGCCAGTAATCAAATTGCTGAGTTCAGACAAAAAAGGGAATTGGCAGGTTTTTGGCTAAATGAAACGAATATTGAACAAGCCGAATGGATACAAGACTTATTGGCAAAAACTGAAATAGCAGAGACTAATACATCAATCCTTTTGCTTGATACGGGTATAAATAGAGCCCACCCTTTAATTGAAAATTTATTAAAAACACAAAATTTATTTACGTATGATGATGAATGGGGTGTAAATGATCATGATGGTCACGGCACTAAAATGGCAGGAATATCCATATATGGAGACCTATCGAATGCTTTTGACGACAACCAGCCTTTTGCCGTAAACCATAAATTAGAATCAGGGAAAATACTGCCTCCTGTTGGTGCTAATCCAAAAGAACTATATGGATATATTACTCAACAAGTCATTTCTGAAGCAGAAATAAAGAATCCCGAATTCCAACGAATAATTTGCTTAGCGACATCGGAAGAAATTGACGACCATGACTTTTTGGGTAGGCCCACATCTTGGTCAGGCGCAATTGATTCCTTGGCATCTGGAGCCATGGATGACAAAAAACGCTTGATCGTAATTGCCGCCGGCAATCTTTCAGATCCTGGCTCAAATTATGTTGAAGAAAATATTTTGAGCGAAATAGAATCGCCTGGACAATCTTGGAATGCTCTTACAATCGGTGCTTATACAGATTTAACATTAATTAATGATGATGATCTTGAAGATTACGAGCCAATCGCAAATGGTGGTGAGCTATCACCTTATTCACGAACATCAAGAAACTGGGAGAACTCTTGGGCTATTAAACCAGATGTCTTATTTGAAGGAGGAAATGTAGCAATTGATTCGACAGGATTTATTACCAGCCCTGACGATTTAAGCTTACTAACCACATCTCATCAACCTACTTTAGGGCTTTTAACTTCGTTTAGTGCTACAAGCGCTGCCGCAGCTCAAGCTTCCCGAATGGCTGCCATTATTGCATTAGAATACCCAGAATTTTGGCCAGAAACTATTAGAGGGTTAATAGTTCATAGCGCAAAGTGGTCACAAGCCATGGAAGATCAGTTTTTAGAGGATGCGTCACGGAGATCATACTTAAGATTACTAAGGGCTTGTGGGTATGGAATACCAAATATTCAAAATGCTATTTCTTGTGCCAATAATAGCTTAACATTAGTTGCTCAAAATGAAATCCAACCATTTATTAGAAAAGAAGGGAAGTCCTATTACAGTACAAATGAAATGCACTTTTTTGATCTTCCTTGGCCACTGGAAGCCCTCTTGGAGCTTGAGAATACCCCAGTAAAATTAAGGGCAACATTATCCTATTTTATAGAGCCTGGTCCGGGAGAAATAGGGTGGAAAGAACGTTATAGATATCCCTCTCATGGCTTAAGGTTTGATATAAATAATCCGACAGAAACCCCTGAACAATTCCTGAATAGAATTAATGCAAATATTGATATTGAAGGAGAAGGTTTTAACAACAATGCAAATAGATGGAAGATTGGTACTAATAACAGACGTCATGGTTCAATTCACTCAGATATAATAGAAACAACTGGAGCAGAACTTGCTACAAGTAAGTTTATTGGAGTATATCCGACTATAGGATGGTGGAAAGAACGATCACACTTAGGAAAGGGTGAAAAATCTTGTAGATATTCATTGATAATTTCAATTGAAACCCCCGAAACAAACATCGATTTATACAACATTGTACGTGAGATGGTTGAAGAACAAATAGTAATAACAACTTAAGCGCTTCTCAAACATAACATAGAACATAAAGCGCTTTCGCCGTAGTGGAGCTTTTCGCAAGAACGAAGAAGAATGTGCCTTATACCATTTCAGCGGGCAGGGGAGACATTCTCATGAAGCTTTACGGTCTAAAAGGAAATCCTGAAAGTCGCCAATGGCGGGTGAGGGGAATGAGTTTTAGATCATGTGTATGGCTTTGTGGGATGAGGTAGTCATAACCCATGAATTTTAAATATTGACACTATTAGAATTGATACAAAATTAATTCATATGTGAATAATTCTTGCTTAATATTAATACATAGGTTAATATTGTTTAGTAGTTATTAATATATAGGTTAATCATGGACACAAGAATTGCACGAAAATCATTAGATCAGAAGATAGGGCTACTTCCTGAATTGCAAAAAATGGAACGTCCTCATAAAGGGTGGATTAGGGCAATTAGGCAGGCATTGGGCATGACATCTAAACAGTATGCAGGGCGTTTAGGAGTATCGCCGCCCAGGATTACAGCGTTAGAAAAATCAGAAGTAGACGAAACCATTACACTTGCAAGCCTACGGCGCGCCGCCGATGCATTAGATTGCGCGTTGGTGTATTCTTTTGTGCCTAAAACCACTTTAGAGGACAATGTTAAATCGCGATCACGCCTTATGGCCGCAAAAATATTGGGCTATATTGACCATACAATGAGCCTTGAAGCACAAAACTTGAATAAAGAAGAGCTTGTCAATGAAGTTGAAGAACTGGCAGAAGAGCTTAGGGCTAAAAAGATCAAAATAATATGGAATGAACAATCATAATGGATGATATTTTTGAAGAACCAGACGATGCAACCCCTTTATCAGAAGAAGAGAAGCAGGGACTTATCCCCTCTTATATTTCCACAAGGGCAGAGTTGAACCAAGCAGAACAACGAAATATTACTCAAGCGGAAATATGGGCATTTAATACCCGTAGGAACCCACTGGATGTTAGGTTTTTAAAAAACCTACATAAACGAATGTTTTTAGATGTTTGGACATGGGCAGGAGAATTTCGGAAAACAGAAAGGAATATTGGTGTTGAAGCGTATTTAATTCCCACGCAATTAAAACAGCTTGTTGAAGATATTCAGTACCAAATTGACAATAAGAGTTATTCACTCGATGAAATAGCTACACGCTTTCATCATCGTCTTGTATTCATCCACCCATTTCCAAACGGCAATGGTCGTCATAGTAGAATGGCTACAGATCTTTTATTAAAATATCTGAGTATGGATCGCTTTTCTTGGGGTGCAGGAGATTTGGCCCCTAAGGGAGAAATAAGGTCTAAGTATATTGCCGCATTACGCGAAGCAGACAAACAAAATTACGAGCCATTATTGGTTTTTGTTCGTTCTGGAAAGCGAACTTAAATCACAAGACTAATAAGAGAAATGATATTTTAATTTACATAAGATACATTATCACTTTAATCAATAATCTTATATCCTATACTAAATTGCATTCTCCTTTCTTGCTGAATGCAACAACCCCATATTTTTCAAAGCTGTTTCAACAGCTACTGTTGCCTCGGATACCGAGCAACAAAAGATTTCTCCAAGTGGCGCTTTTTTATCAAGACGCTCTGAAAGAATCAAATGTGAGAGTGATTCAACCTGTTCTGTATTCTCCGTAATAAAAGCGGTACTAACTGCCATCGTTCCAATTTCGGTTGGTGATTTTTATACAATTCGATTCTCTGCGAAGAGCAATTACTGATATGTATCAAGTGACTCTAACTTCTTTAGGAAACCGCAGCAATGAATTCAGTCCATATGGCGTCAGCATCGATCTTGTCCTTCCTTTAATTCAAAGCCATTTGAAACTTATCCAAAATCGAGTAATGGAAAATTGGAGAGATCATATTTGGGGATTTAAGGATTATAATCTATATCTCAATGACGACCTTTTGAAGGTAAGACTGCATCATGTCTATGATCGGCGCAAAAGAGTCATCCGAGAACATAGATTAGTTATTGATGAGATAGAGACCTTGTTAAAGAAAATAGAGCAAGTGCTATATCGAATTCAATGATAAGAATCCTTTTAAAATTTGAAGTCAGTTATTGTTGACAAATGCCTTCCGCCAAATCAGTTTTGGCGGAGTATATTGGTTCACCTATTAATAGCATTCCGATAGTCCAAATAAGACTTATACACTATACCAATAAGCAGAGACGATATAGTCCAGACCTATGTATCTTCAAAACACCCTCGTTTCTTTCACTACACCAATAATCAATGGGCGCTGGTGCCATATAAATTACGTTCAGTCTCAAAAACTCGTAACATTAATCA
>JBLIDB010000037.1:0-27406 GCA_047634015.1 Saprospiraceae bacterium | reverse complement strand
GAGGATTATCGCCATTACAAACTTTTATAAAAAAATCAAATTATCTTAAAGCAGCCTAAGCTTTCATACTGTCCACTTTAGTGAGGAAGTCCAATTTAATCATTTTTCACTTTTCATCTTCGTCATCTAATTCTACATTTCTATTTTTTAATTCAAGTGTTATTAATCTTGAAACCTCCCTATAGTTTTTAGAAATTCCATAAGCACCCATTAATTGTATATATAGGCTTCGAACCACTTGACTGGTGAGGTTGTAATATTCAAGCTCATTAATATAAAGGGCTTTAAACGAATCATTTTTTTGTCCAGATTATGTGGGTAGTAACTCCCTGGCCACTTATCTAGATGATCTCCTTTCTTAACCACAGATATAAAACGCCTATTATTTAGATATTTAAATTTTTGGTTTAAGGCTTCTGTATGCCTATTCTCTCATTTAATGCTTTTGTTTCGAATTTCCTGTCTTTTCTAACTTCGTTTTGATTATTTATTGAAAGAGCAATCAAAATCCCAATAACAACGAGTATAATTTCTCCAATAGCATATTTCAAATACTCTCCAGTTTTGTTTTTCTCCATAAGGTCGTAGCGTATTTCTCTAAAGAATTTTATCATTTTTTATTAGTTGGTCTTCATTAATGAAGGCTAACATCTCTAAAACAGGGCCAATGGATGGCCGTTCTTGCTTTATTCTCCTTGTCTAAACTATCTATCCGTTTTTAATCAGATATAACCATTTATAATTGCTTGCAGCTCTTTAACAAGAAATACCCATTCTCTAATCCACTTTCCCTAGTACGCTATCAAGAAGTAAGATAAAGAAAGGTCTAAACAGTCACGATGCCAAGGTGTTACAGTTGGCGATATAATTAAATATAGGAAGTCATAATTGGGGAAAGGAGGAATAGCGATCTCATCGGAGTAGCTCGTACTTCCTTGGTACAGAACGCTTATGTCAGTATAACTCACCCCGTTATCGATTAAATCTTGCAATTCATCTAAATGTAAAGTATATTTGTCATTGTGACAACTATATTTGACATTAAGTAAAACAAAGCTAACATATATGAAAGAGAAAAAAACAAAATCTTTTCGCGAAGACGAAAGATCAGGATTATTGAAGATTATCAATTTTAAGCTTCCAAATACTTATAAAAAAGTAGGACTTACGATTGGAGGATTGCTCATGTTAGGAATGATTATATCCAAATTCTCTGGATATAACCCTTCCATCAATAAAGATGCGATACGAACTTTCACGTTGCTTGCACTGCTCATCGCCTCTCTCAGTAGGGAGCAATTCGAAGATGAATACGTAGCCCATCTAAGAGGACAATCCTATATTATCGCATTTGTATGTACCCTTGGATACTCCATCATCATACCTTTAGTTGCCTTTGTGTTGGACTTCTTAATCGTACGTATTACTGGAGATGGGCAAACTTCCTTCTATGAGATCTCTGCATTCGAAGTAATGTTTATGATGATCTGCTTCCAGATATTATTTTTTGAAGTATTAAAGCGTCTGGATCGTGAAGAATAAACTCAAAGTAGCACGCGCCGAACAGGAAATCACGCAAGAGCAGTTGGCACAGAAGATCGGTGTAAGCCGACAGACCATTAACTCTATAGAGAAAGGAAAGTATGTACCATCTACTATTCTGGCGCTAAAGATATCTCGCCTATTTTCTAAAAGAGTAGATGAACTGTTTCTATTGGAAAAAGAGGATTAGGATTTAGTAGGTAGTTTAAGATCAACGTCGTAGATTTATCTTGAATACACCCTTATTATGAAGACACAGAGTAGTACGCAGTTGAATGTCCTAATGCCGGTTCTAATGTTCTTATTCAGCGGTATAGGAATAAGTGCTGAGACAGATACAAGTATTGAAAATCGCCATACTCATCTTTCAAGTAATGAATTAGTCAATGGCGCTCCTGAATCAGAAATAGAAAGGGCGATGGCAGTAGATGGCCGAAATCGGATATATCATCTACATATTCCAGATAATCTTCCGAAGCAGGCACCACTTGTAATTGCGCTTCATGGATATGGTGGTAGTGCAAAAGGAACCATGGATTATAGTGGACTCAATGAGATTGCCAATAAGAATGGATTTGCAGTTTGCTATCCTCAAGGTGTCTATGGTAAGGATGAAAAGAACTCGTGGAATGCCGGATATTCCAATTTGGATGTAAATGATGTGAAGTATGTGACCAAGCTCACGGTTCATCTACAGGAAACCCATTCACTGAGCGAATCAAATACCTTCATTGTAGGTATATCTAATGGTGGAGACATGAGCTACTTATTAGCATGTCAGCGACCAGATATGTATCGCGCTATTGCTCCCATTGTGGGATGTATGATGGAGTCTACCTATGATGGTTGTAATAATATAAGGCCTGTCTCCATCTTACATGTGCACGGTACTGCAGATAAGATTACAGAATGGGATGGAGATATGGATTACTTTATAAAATCCAAAGGGTATAGAAGTGTGCACAACACTTTTGACTATTGGTCTCGAAAAAATGGAGGTACAAATATCTCTATAGATACACTTGCAGATAGTAATTCGGCTGATGATCATCTTCTAATTCTTGAAAAACGGGATAACCGACTTACGGACCATAGAGTATGGCTTTATACTTTAGTCGGTGCCTATCACGATTGGTCCAATCAACCAGGATTTGACAATTTCCATGTTATGGAAGAAGTCTGGGACTTTTTCGAAGCGGCCCTAGTTACTACAAACAAAACGAATGTTTCATTTTTTGGATCATCGGTATGTAAAGGTTCTGGAGCTACAGATACCAAGGGATATGCGTATCAATTTTATCACAGCGGATCTATTGATACGCTTCGATATGCTTATTTCAATCCTTCGACAGGTGGAGATAATACGCTAAAAGTAGAACAAGAAAAGCGCTTGACACACAAGCTCTATCCGACTGATCCTGACATAGCCGTAATAGGCTTATCGCTTGGTAATGAAGGTATCCGAACACCTCAGACTGAAGATGGTCGTGCGCGAGTCCTGGAACAATATCGAAGTCGATTGAAGGCCTTAGCTGATTCGTTGGATAGATTGGGCATACAACCGATCATAGCTAATTGTTATGCTCACTCTTACTTCACAGGGCCACAATATGAAGCTACGAAGCGTATGAATCAGATCATCAACACCTGGAATTATCCAAGTATCAATCTGTTGGGTACTATAGATGATGGTATAGGCCGATGGGTAGAAGGCTATGTGAATGATCCTTGGCATCCTAATACTGAGGGGCATCACGAGATGTCGCTGGCCATAGTACCCAGTTTATTTGATGCTATAGCAAATGGTAAAAAGATTCCGCGATATGATTACAACAAGAGCTATATCAATATCAGCAATGCATCCCAGCAAAATGTAATTACGCATGATGTAGTGCATAAGATGCATTCCTTTACAATGAGTTTCAGATTCAAAAGTACAAGTAACGGAGCCATTGCCATCATTGATACAGACAAGGGCAAAAGAGAAATCATAATTGATGATTATAAAATTTCCTATCTCGATAATATTGTGACTTTCCCTAAACATTCTGAAGAATGGTCCCATGTCGTCGTATCTCATAATCACGCCAGACAAAAAACACTGATTGCCATCAATGGGCAGGTCGTAGCAGAAGTTAGTGAACAACTCATCCCATCACAATTTGTATTTGGTGGAACATTAGAAAGCGTAGATCTGAAAGACCTAATGCTGCATCGCGCTTCACTTCATACTGACGAAATCAGCGACCTCAATAACAAATTATTTATTCAGTCCAGTCTGGAAATATACGCGCCTTTGACGAGTAAACCCGATATCCAGGGACCTCGTAATCTTGCACAAAGTATGTCTCAGTTGGAAGGAGGAAAAGAGGTGGATTTAAAGTGGATAGAGAATGATTATTATAAAAGACGCTAAGGATTGTTTTTACAAGAGTAGGACTTCTCTTCCATTTGATTGCTATATAGATTACTAAATTGCTTCCAAATAATATTCCATTCTCATTTTTTATGTCTTATTTCCTATAACTCGTCAAGGCCATCAATGTATAATTCTCTTTTACAGGTTGTTGATCACCCATGAATTTCAAATTTTCAAGACTATTGTGGATTGCAAATTTGATATCTGTATTCATTTCCGTAGTCAAGGATTTAACCAATCGATTATCAATATACCAATTCGCCACATACTTGCGATTGACACTCTTCAATTCAATCCTGAAATCATACCAGCGTTCACTCTCGATAACAAATCGCTCTGTACTAAAGGGCAAGAAATGCGATGTGCAATGAACGAGTACCTCATTCGAATTTGCTTCTAATGCTGCTCGATGCTCCGAAGTTCCCGATCCTATTTCAAAATCCAATTCGTAATTAACATCTCCCTCCTGCTCATGATAGAGAAACGCTCCTATACTGCACTGATCACGTAAATCAAATTGAGGAACATAAATCTTCCAGTGATACACCCCTGCCCCAAAACTATTTTCAATGGTTTTTACATTTACTCTATCATATGAATTCGCTCGAGTCGTAATTTTCAAATTACCATTCTCCAAATAATATGATCGTGGACTATCCGAAGTCGAATCATCTTCCCATATAGAGTCAAATTTTTCTTGGCCATTGAAATTCTCCACAAAGTCCCACTTCTTCATATTCGAATCTTTACTCACTCCACAGCTATAGTAGATGAAACAAAGACAATAAAAATCAAAACTCTTCTATTCATTAATCTTCTCTTCTTGCACTCATTCGCCTGTTACATCCTTAGACGAAATAATAAGGTTACATTATTCCCGTACTCCCATATGGCCCTATACATAAAGCTTCCAAATGTACTACTATATGCATACCTGCATTGCCGTTAATTAATCGCAAACATAACAAAGGCCTCAGTAATTACAGCGCCTCCTAATCTAAATAATATATGTTCTAAGTCGGCCTATCATCCCATCCTACCTTCTACTTCCCTACTGACCGTTCTTCGATTACGGGCAGCTACCTTTCATGTAGAATATTCGAAATATTGTCTTGAATACAGTTATTCCTTATTACCATAAATTAATCGTTTTATCTTTTCCATTAATAGTGTAGCGAAAAACGTTCTACAATCATTATACATTCAATGAGGTTGATTACAAGAAATACTGAGGACTTGGAGCGCTTATATAAAAAGTACTTCCATAGGGAGAGGCGTAAAAATATTGAAATTAACTTTTGTCAAGAGTGTCCGTGTAGTAACAAATAATAAAGGAAGCCTCGGTAATACCAAGGCCTCCTAATATGAAAAAATTTATATATTTATTCTAATTAACTTCCTACTCTACGCTCTTCTTCACTATTAGCGGTTTTTCGATTACGGGCGGCTTTTACCTTATCGTTACCAAAGTTATATGTGAAAGATAGATGTACTCTTTGCGATTCCCATTTGTTTCTAACCTTGAGATCTATGGAACCACTCTTTGCAATGACACTATTTTCAAAAATATTGAAAACATCTTTTACACTTAACTTAAGTCTTCCTTGACCTTCCATCACTTTGGTAGATACTCCTAAGTCAACAAAATACTGAGGCCTCACGCTGAATATCCCGTATGTCACACCTGATTGATACTGTCCTGATATTTCAGCGTTCACCTTTTTGTTAATCGTAAATTCATTATTTACGTTCATTACATAAGAAGCCTGGTCCGCGCTCAGGTTCTCACCTGCACTTACAGTCTCATAGTCATTAATGAATCCTGTAAAACTCAACCTAGAGGTCCACCATTCAGCGATGATTATTGGTGCTGTAAGATTCAAACTATAATTACTAAATTTGTCAAAATTGATATTGGTTTGAAATGTCTGCTGTGTCTCATCATTCTGCTCAAGTACTTGGGTCATGGCATCTCCCGTTTTACTATAGTTTGCTGATATAAAAAGACTCCTTCCGAGACTATAATTCAGCCCATATGAATTCGTGAATTGTGGATTTAAGAATGGGTTTCCTTTTTGGAAAGTAAACTGATCTAAGAATCCTATAAAGGGATTTAAATCCCTATAATTAGGCCGATCCAATCTTCGAGAATAACTAAAACTCAAACTATGCTTCTCCCCAAACGGCCGGGAAATACTTAAACTTGGAAACAACTCTGTGTATTCACGCTCCACACGCTCATCGAGCGTCAATGACATACCTTCAGACATAGTATGTTCAAGTCTCAATCCAGCCTGAATACTATACTTCTCTATAGACTTAGACATATTCATATAACCAGCATAGATCTGCTCATTATATTGGAAAGTATTAGTAAGTGAATTGTCCGGTATCCATTCTTCTACCTGTCGCTCTTCAAAAAAAGTACCATTACTCGTCCTTACATCACTCATTTTTCCTCCCAGCTCAAGGTTAATTCCAGAAGAAAAGGATTTAGAATAATCCAATTTCGCTGCAACAATATCAATATCAACTTCACTTTCATTGTGCAAGAAGTAAGGCGCAGCAACTTCAGCTTGCGTAAGATCATAATAGTAATTCTCATACATTACATCTTCTGTCTCCTTAAACTTACTATAATCAATATCGAAATTCAATTCAGAAGTCTCACTGAAGTCATGCTTTATATTAAAATTTCCCGCCAATTGATTCCTGTCCTCCATTTCAATAGCATTAGTAGTCGTTCTATCGAACAAGTGTGGTTTCACTCCGCTAATATTCGTAGCATTAATATTACCGCCATCTTCAATGCCTATTCCGCCTCTTGCCAAAACACCTATGGTCGTCTTATCAGACAAGGTATAATCCGCCCCAAATTTAAAATTATGGTTATGATTATTATCATCAGATTCGCTCTCTTGCTCAAATCTGGTAACACCATTTCCAAAAGGCACATTTCTATCTATGTTAGTAATAGATTTGCCTACCCATAGATTATAATCATAGTTCCCATAGATATTTACTTTCTCGGTCCGATAGTTTAAATTTAGGCCGGTGCTCCCCTTTTCATTTCTTCCATACCCAACACTAATATTAGCAGAACCATTAAGCCCCAGATTCTCATTCCTCTTAAGCTCTATATTTATAATACCGGCATTGCCTTCAGCCTCATACTTCGCAGAGGGGTTATGGATAATTTCTATCTTCTTTATTGAGCTCGAAGGCATCCCTTCCAATAGCGATCTTAATTGGTCGCCAGTTAAGTATTGATTTTTACCATCAATTAATACCAGTACCCCTTGCTTTCCTTTTAGAGAGATGCGATTATCTTGATCAACTAATACTCCAGGAGACTTTTGCAATACTTCAAGTGCTGTATTACCTACTGCGAGATTACTATTCTCGACATTGACAACGATCTTCTCGGCATCCAATTCGAATAAAGCTTTCTGCGCGGTTACTACAACCTCATCCAATGCTACTCCTTGTTTGAAAGTCATAGTTGGAACTTCCACTTTCTGTTCAGAAGAAGATATTTTAATCTCATCGCTCGATAGGTTATCACTACCCACTTGGCTGATTGTAAGATAATAGTGTCCTTTTTCAATATTTTCAAATGAATATCGTCCATCAAAGTCCGCTATCGCTCCTTTCTGATAGGTACTATCTACAATCGTGAATAAGAGCACATTGGCAAATTCCGCTGGAGTATTATCCTCGTTGGTAATACTTCCTTTGATAACAGCAGATTGACCAGAGATCATATTCAAAGCAAAAAATACTGTGATAAAGGTTAATAAAATTTTCATTTCTGATGAATTAAAATGCGTGAGTATGTAAATTTATTTTAAGAATTAATTAAGCCTAATTCCTATAAGAAGGACGCACGATCTTAGCTATAGTTGCACCTAGGAGATGAGTATGGACATACGTAGAATAATATCAGACGAATGGCTAATTAGAGAAGATAGAGGAGAATTCTAAATAAGGATAAAAGGTATTGAGTTTGGATTTCAAAAGTATTAATCCAATGACCTGAAGCTAAAAAGTTTCTATAAATAAGAAGCCCTACTCATTAAAATGCCCCTTAGCAAATTTTATAAATTGCTCCCAATCATACGCTGTCACATCATGCTTTCCTGCTCGTATGTGATAACCTATTGAATTATGAGTAGGTTCGTGGATCTGAGGCTGATCGGGATTGATGAGACCTGTTTGACCATAAAGTTCATAAATAGGACTAGCATGATAACCAGATAGATGCTCACCTTTGGGGTCGGCCCATCTATCATCTTCAGCACTTGCTATATATACAGGCCTTGGCGCCATTAATGCGATTAACATATGTTGATCTACTGGAAGTGCATCTTCATTGGCGCTATACTTTTTAAAATTAGCATTAAACCAATGGGGAAAGCTTTTATTGATAACCGCAGCGGTCTCTCCGTACTTCCTTCTAAACAAGGCAGCTCCTCCACATCCGGAGTCATTAGAGATTACCAAATCGAATCGCTCATCTAAAGCTCCCGCCCATAATGAGGTCTTTCCCAGACGGGAATGACCAAAAGATATAAATTTAGATTCTATTAAAGCATCGTCTTTTATCAGCACACTCAATACTTCAGAAAAACCCCACGCCCACGCAGAAATAGCTCCCCACTCATCTTCTTTCGGCCTGACCTGCGCATCCTCATAAAGCAAGGCATGAACACCATCAGAGAGATCATCCTTATCGGGATCTACATCTCCGTAATAGATCAAAGCGATTCCAAACCCTTCACTTATAATCTTCGGTATCGCCCAACGATGGCTCCGCTTCCCTCTTGAGGTCTCTGAGGCACTATTGTCAGTGATTCCCATATCCTTGTTATTACGAACCCAAGAATTGGTTAGGACTATATTAGGATCATCAATCACCGTCTGATTTCCATAGAAATCATAGCCTACAAACATGGGAGGAGATGCAATACCTTTTGGCAAATAAAGCAAGACGTTGATCCTAAGATCCTTGCCATTTCGATTATAGTCGATTGCGATTTGCCTTCTAACTGCAGTTCCATCAAGTGCGGAGTTACTCTCTAAAATTTCTATAGAGGTGGGCGACAAATCTATATTGGGTATGCTGCCATATACTTCATCCTTAAATAATTTTAGAATTTCTGGTCTTCTTTTTTGTTCCCAGTCATCGACATCCTCTACTCCTTCTCCATTGCTCAATATTAGCAAATCAGGAAGTTGATATGACGGGATTTTATCTTCTTCATAATTAACATCCCTCTGGGCAAAAACCTCAAGGCTAAGAAGTAAAATTGAAAGAAATATAACGTGATGAAGCTTCATATCGTAAGAATAAGAAAACGGCTATTAAAGACAATTCTTCTAAATTATAAAAATCCAATAATATCAAGGGCATATGTAAGATTTACTTTCATATGCCAGAAGTTGCTAAGACAATCAAGTTTCCAAGTTAGTTGTCAGAGATTGGACCAATTATCTATCTATGTCCAAGAACTATAGAACCAATCTACAACTGTGGATTAACCAAATACTTCTTCCCACTGGTAGCTTTGACATACTCATTTATATAGTCTGGCTGGCATGCTTCTTCTAATGAGATTACTTTATGGAATTCACTTTTAAACGTAGTATGGATCTCATCAGCTACGCGTTGCTTCATTTTTTGGAAACCCTCGACTCCTAATTTTTGTATAATTGGAGTCACTAACCATCCTCCTACATTCCAATACATTCCATATGCACGATTCAAGACTGTTGGTTGTTGACTCAAGCCCCCGTAGATGTAAACTTGCTTGCGTGTAGTTGAACCGTATACACTATAGGTTTCTGATTTGCTTAGAATGGCCTTTTCCATGGCTTCAAGGATTTGACCCGCCATAGTGCCTCCTCCTATTGCTTCAAATGCCAATGTAGCTCCCGTTTCTTTGATCGCACTTATAAGATCTGACCTAAAATTGTCATCACTGGAATTCAATACATACTGTGCTCCGATAGATTTTAGAAGATCAACTTGCTCTTGCCTTCTTACAATATTGATCAAAGGGACTCCATCACTTGCACATACTTTTGTCAGCATTTGTCCAAGATTAGAAGCAGCTGCAGTGTTTATAATTGCAGTATGGCCTTCCATCTTCATTGTCTCTACCATCCCGAGCACTGTAAATGGATTGACACAACTCGCAGCAGCATCTGCAGGTGTAGTTCCTTCATTCATGACCATACATGCTTGAGCAGGAAGGGTTCTATATTTAGAAAAGCTATTCGCTCCGAAGAGGGAGACTACTTTACCCATTAGCTCTTGCGCATCAGCTCCCGCCTTAACGACGACTCCTGCACCTTCATTCCCAGAAGGAAGAGACTTGTCCCATCGCCCTTTGAAATGATGCGTTAGCGCTTCAGGGTATTGGATCGTCTTCGGCTGAGCCGTTGTTCCTATAAATTCTGGAGTTATCATATTAGAAAGCCCAAACAATACGCCTACATCCGAAGGATTGATTGGTGCCGCATGAATTTCCACTACAACTTCATGAGCCGCAGGCTCCCGTATTTCATTTTGCTCAACCGTAAGTTGTAGTATTCCTTCCTTAGTTAGTTTAGATCTGATTTCTCTATTCATTTTTTTTCAATTAACATTTATTAATTATCAATTAACGCTCTTAAAATTTCCAATTAACGATTATCCATTTATATTTCGCGCGCTTAAAATTCTCAATTCACAATTCATCCACTTTTAAAACGTCTAACGTTAAACGCCAAGTGTATACCATCAAGCAAAGATCACCTATTCCTCCCCAAATCTTCATGACTGGACACCCATTCATCTGCCATAATAGCAGCAGAAAGTGAAAGATCTCCACTTAGCACAACAGCACCAATTATCTCAGCCAACTTCATGACTTTCCCCTTTCCTAAGCAATCCATCATTGCCAGACATTCACGCTGAGTGGGAAGGCCTGTGCCACCACCATATGTGGCCACTATGAGTGAAGGAATCGTTACGGAAAAGTAATAATCGCCATTAGGCATTACGTCTGCATGAACAAGCGCAGCCGAAGATTCCGCCACATTAGCCACATCCTGTCCTGTGGCTATAAACATCGCAGTAATCCCATTGGCGGCATGTGCGCCATTATTTACAGAACCTCCCAGAAGTGCTCCGACATTGGAGATCTTACGCTGTGCATGAAGCGTATGCGCATCTGTACGCATCACCTCTCTAATCATCTTATCTGGAATTGTAATCTCAGCTACTACCCTTTTACCTCGAGTATGGATATAGTTAATATAAGAATGCTTCTTATCAGTATCGAGATTACCTGCGAGAGAAAAATATTCTACTTCCCATTCTTGATTGGCCATGATCCATTTGACCGCCGCATGAGTTGCTTTGGTTACCATATTCTGCCCAGCAGCATCTCCACAAGTATAATTGAATCGCAGCCAACGCATTTTACTCGCCGAAAACTGCTCAATGCTAACTAACTTACCGACACTAGTAGTTGCTTCTGCAAGTTCTTTAATAATTCCAAATTTAACTTCTATCCATTTTCCAAAATCTCTTGCTTGCCCTGCATCTTTAAACACAAATACAGGCGCACGATTCATCTTATCATCGATTACATGAACGGTAACACCACCAGCCATTCGGGTAAGCTTCATCCCTCGATTATAACTGGCAACCAACGTTCCCTCTGTCGTAGCCAATGGAATCATAAATGAGCCTTGAGCGTGTTCTCCATGTACTATAACGGGTCCTGCCAGTCCGATAGGAACTTGGGCGACCCCGATAAACTGTTCTACATTTCCAGCAAATACCGCAGGATTCATAGAGTAAGATCCTACATGATCTAATGGGGCCTCTGATTTGGCCGACATCCACTCGCGACGTTGTTGAGCAAGTTTTATCGTATAATCATTCTCTTTGGACCTTGGAATTTGACTCATAACAGTAAGCTTGATGAACTTACAATCTAAGAAAGCTATGCTAAAGTCCCCAATATGAATAGAGATATAATTGACATCAATTACTAGGCATAGCCTCTATGAAAGATCTTTTATAAGTTTAGACTTCAAAAGATTGAATTCTTCTTCTGAAATATGGCCATCCTCCTTCATCTTCGCCAATTCCTTTAATCTAACTAAAGGATCCGCATCTGCCTGAGCAGCTTTTTGCTCCATTTCTTCCTGTTCTTTCTTGATATCTTTGACTACTTCCTTTCCTTTTTCGAACTTCTCATCATACATGCGCTTGATACGACTTACGTCAAAATCCAAGAACGTTCCTCCATTATCAAAGTGAGATTTGAACACTTCCCCGAGTGCATATGTGGAAGCTCCAGAAAGAACCGCTAATGTAACCCCGCCCATTATTGAGCCTACTCCAGGAATAAATTTAATCGCTCGGGCACCCATTCTGGCGACAGAAGCCCCTGAAAGTGAGGTGATTATTGCCTTCCCACTGGTTTCTTTAAAATCAACATCGTAAAGATTGCTTAATTGTCGAATCATATCCAACTGAATGGCAGTTACCGCAAATAAATCTGCAAATGGTACTGGGATAAATCCCGCACCCATAGACCAGATAATATGATTTTTAACGATAGTATTGGCGTGGCTTACTTTGTTTTCCATGGATATTGCTGCTGATTATATCTTGCAATATAAAGTGAAAGAAATGGACCTATTCCCTCTTTAGACTAATGAAGCACCTTTCTTGATAAAAAACGCTGATTTCTCTTTTAAAACATTGATGTTTAGAAAACGCTTATCCCTATATTATCTATTGTAATTGGATTGTTCATCAATGATCTAATTTAACTATCGGCTAGTAAATCAGAATTTTAAAGTGTCAGGCAAAAACTTACTTGCCAAGTCCTCATAATAGGGTCTCAATGCCTTGACATCGGGGGCTACCGCAGCTTTAGAGTATAGATCGTACTGATTAAAGGTGTCAACCCACTTGAACAGCTTATGATCCTTTGCGGACATCAGGTGATCATAAGCTTTCTCTCTATGTTGCGGATAAAAACTATGATAACGCAACATATAGAGCCCTTCTTCGGGCAAATAATCCTTTAAAATATGATAGATGTATTCGTCATGGCCCCATGACATGTCTACATTTTCTAATCCACAATTGAGATCATATACACCCATTGTAGAATTATAAATATCATGATTGACATCAGGGTTCGCGGTAAAAAACTCAGGATAGACGATCTTATCAGAAAACTTACATCCTACTGGAAATGTATCTCCAACTACTGCCCATTGTGGTTCTCCAAACAAACAAAGCACCTTCCCCAAGTCATGTAAAAAACCAGTTAACACGAACCAATCTGGATGACCATCGGCACGTATGGCTTCTGATGTTTGCAATAAATGCTGTGTCTGATCAAGATCTATATCAGGATCTGAGTCATCAACCAAGGTATTTAGAAATTCTACCGCTTCCCATAATGACATTTCTTTCTTTTCCAAAGAGAGGTATTCCTTCTTCTTCTCTTGGACAAAACCATACGTCTGATTATGATGATTTATTTTGTAGAACTCCTTAACAGTATCTCTCTCAGGAGCGTTATAATTCCTAAATTCCTCCTTTGGTTTTTGGTCTTCAGGATATCTATCTAAGACATCATCTTCCCATAATTCCATGAGATTATATGCCTCTTTCTTTTGATCTTTCGACAATTCATTCATATTATGAATATAAAACATACTTCTGGGAAAAATCCACAAATAATATCAAATAATTTCCCAAAGTAATTGAAAGCTAGAGTGACTTCACTGCATTACAAAATCATATAACCCATTGATTATGGTTTCCGCTCCTTTCTTATATCCTTTCCTTCCTACTAATTTGAATACTAATTTTTTAAACCAAGATTTGATAATAACATAGTTCTCTATACGCATTACGCACGAATCCTCACTTGTAGGGCTAATAATATAAAATTGATACATCTCATCAGCCAAAGGTGGAGCCATTAATAACTCGCCATAAATTAGTTGATCCTTTTCCACCTCTTTCGTAACAGTTATGAAGTTATAGTGCTTCTCATTAATGACACATATATGCTCAGAGTCTATCCTTGTAACTTCATGTTCATTATATAGAATCCCATCAACTCCTGGAAACCATTCCTTCCTAATTTTGTAATTTGTAACTAATTCTATAAGCCCTTCGGCACTAATAGGAAAATCCTTTTCAATAATAATATCTGGAGGATAATCGAAATCTACTTTCTTTCCCTCATTATATGCTTTTATTTTCAAATTTTCTTTATCAACAACAGCATATTGATAGTTGAGCGCCTTATTGTCGTATATATCGCTGCCAAATTTGAACTCATCCACTAATTTCAATTTTGCCTCAGACAATCTAACTTCGTTAGCCAAAGATTCGCTAAAGAGGACATAGTTATCACTCTTTACAGAATTTTTCATAAGCCGGTGCACTTGTATAACTTCTGTTCCAAATGGTTTACGATTTCCTTGAACTGTAATGAATTGAATCTCTCCGCTATGTGCTATAATTTTCAATTCCAAATGAGGTGCCGTAGCGCATGCTTGACATGGACAAATTCTATTGGTTTCCAGTAACTTTAGGTGGCTATAAAATGCAGTAAACATAGTTTCGACCTGCATCATCAATTCATCTGCGCTAGGAATAACATCTTCCTTATAAAAGAACAAAGCATCTCCTTCTACTTCAGCTAACTGTAGTTCTTGCACATTCGCTTCAACCAAAACTTCCAATAATTCCGCTATAACATGTTGACTATGTGCCGCTTCGGTTGATTGGACAAACGCTGTAAATCCAGAGATATCGGGTAGAAATAATAGCGAATTGCCCATTAGGTATATCTAGTTAATAATTTATTGTGTTTAGTGCGACCCTTAGATCTCCTCAGTTTAGAACGTTTCACTTTCGTGAAAGTTAACGATTACGCTGCTAAACGAAGACTTACTATCAGAATCACATTACACTTTCTACTTGAAAGCGCTTTTATAGGCATCAGTAAAATAAATATCTTCCCCCAATTGTGAACTGGAGATATGTTCAGTGATTTTTCGTGCCCAGTAGGGAGCCATAGTCACTCCTTTAGTACCCAAACCATTTAATAAAAAAATAGTAGGATGGTCGGGGTGACTTCCTATAAGTGGCTTGCGGTATTTCGTAGCGGGCCTCACCCCTGCTTTTCTACTAACTATTTCATATTCTAATTTCAAGAGATCGTTTAAGAATATTTCC
This sequence comes from Saprospiraceae bacterium, assembly GCA_047634015.1. Lineage (GTDB taxonomy): Bacteria > Bacteroidota > Bacteroidia > Chitinophagales > Saprospiraceae > JAJRXG01. The sequence goes on along the minus strand of JBLIDB010000037.1, from coordinate 12,173 downwards.
AATTCAAGTGATTTAAGACTTTCTGATTTTGCATCCTCAAATTCCCACTGCCAAGTAGTTCCTATCCAGAACATATCCCCTCCTTGAGGAACGATAAACTTGTTATACTTAATGATGTATTCAGAAGGCATCTTTGGAATACGCACCAATAGTACTTCTCCTTTAGCAGGTCTATAGGAATCCGTTTCGAACAGCTTACCATTTGCTCCTTTCCATCCTGTGGCTAAGATCAACGCGTCGTAAGCCTTATCATTATAGACAATTTCATTTTTTCCAATTTCCAACTCTTCTTCTATAAAGATCGAGTCTGTAAGTCTCCCCTCTGCTAACCATCTCATTCTGTTGAAGTGGAGTAAATTGGCTACATCTACCCGCCTACTTGACACTACTGTCCCAAGTGATTGAAGACCATTTAATATTTCCTTAAGCTCTTCTTTGGCAGGACCATGTTGCATATGTTCACTATACCCTTCTTGTATGGATTTAGAGTCCCATATATTTTCTATTTCTATTGATGCCAGATGACGGATCATAGGAGTTGCATGAATCAATTGCTGACCATATTTCTGACTCATGGCCTCGTAAATCTCACATCCGGTCTTCATGAAATCATCTGACATCCAAGACTTCACAAATTTTCTGCCTGTAATAGGATTCATAATTCCTGAGGACACAGCGCTTGCCGAATTATGAGATCCCTTGTCTACAATTGTAAAGTCCATACCCAGTCGTTCCGCTTCCCAAGCGGAACAAGTACCAGCTATACCTTGTCCTATAATTAGAATTTGTTTACCCTTCACTGAGTGCTTTTTTATATGTCGCAAGACATCTTTCACGTGCCATCTTATGATCGACTATTGGATCAGGATATTGGTCCGTACCATATTCAGGAACCCACTTATGGACATATTCTAATTTGGCATCAAACCTCTTCATTTGGGATTCAGGATTAAAGATTCTAAAATAAGGAGCGGCATCAGTGCCAGTTCCTGCTGCCCATTGCCAACCACCATTGTTACTTGCAAGATCAAAATCTAATAGTTTCTCAGCAAAATATCCTTCACCCCATCTCCAGTCTATTAGTAGATGCTTTGTAAGAAAACTGGCGACCACCATTCTTACTCTATTATGCATATGGCCCGTTTGGTTGAGTTCGCGTATTCCTGCATCCACTAATGGGTAACCTGTCATTCCTGCTTTCCATTTTTCAAATTCTTCTTTATCATTTATCCATTCGATACCATCATATTGCGGTTTATAAGCATTTCCAATTACCTGTGGGTGGTTGGCCAATATCTGCGCATAGAAATCCCTCCATATAAGTTCACTTAGATATATTTCCGATAGATGAAATGCTTTTATGGCCTTCTTTCTTAAACTAACAGTCCCAAATCGGAAATGAATACCTAATCTTGACGTTCCTGCCTTTATAGCCGGAAAGTCTCGATTAACGCTGTAAGTTTTAATCGTTTTTTGAGTTGGCGTTTTATTAGGTATAGGAATATCACTTTCTACGAAGCCTATATCTTTAAGGCTTAGCATTTTTTCTGGTTTAGGCACTTGAAGTAAATTAGCCATACAATCTTCAGAAGGATACTTGCTTTGTAAAGCGCTGCTTTGTAAAAATGCTTTATATTCTTCTTCAAATTTTGCCAACCAGGTCCGCTTATATGGTGTGAATACAGTGTATATCCCACCCGCCTTTTTTTGGATTTCTTCTCGTTCATAGATCACCTGATCTTTATACGTGTAGAAGTTTACACCATTAGAATTCAATAGAGATTCTACCTCGTTATCTCGTGCTTTGGCATAAGGTTCATAATCATGATTGGTATAAACCGTTGATACCTGATACTCATTTAACAAGGATTGCCATACTTCTATCGGATTTCCATGTCTTATGGTGAGATCACCACCATGAGTATTTAGTTCAGACTTTACCCTTTCTAATTCCCTGTGAATAAAAGTTACCCGTGCATCATTTGGCGGAAGCTCTTCGAGTATATTTTTATCAAAAATGAAGAGACAAAGTACTTTCGCATTGGACTGCAAGGCTTCGTGAAGGCCATGGTTATCAATAAGTCGCAGGTCTCTTCGGAACCAAAAAAGGTTGATTTTATCCATAAATACCGATAATTCGTATAATTCAATCTAAATAAGATATAAACCTATATAGTTTAGAAGATTATTCACTGTCTTAGGTGAGCTTTCTATATTTGTGATTGAATTAAGCATGAACCTATGAAGTACTTATCCATAATATGCCTGGCACTTTTTGTGCTTTTTGCATGCAAGAATGAGCCCGCACCGGATACAATGAATGGGTTAGAGAAATTGTACAAGGACTACGAAGTCGAACCCAATGCTGCAAGAGCCGAGATCTATCTTGATTCTCTTATGCAGTTTATCCCTACAGTAATGGAAAATAAGCAGGAAGCTTTACCATATTTACAGCAAGGAGTGGCCGTTTCTATGGCACAAGGATTACTTTCTTCAGCACCTGGTTTTCTGCTCCCTTTGCTTCGGAATTATCCTAACCTGGAGAATAGAAAACAACATTTACTGCAATTAGGAGATGTAATGTTTGCGATAAGAAAGAGACATGCATCGAATATCGTCTATGAGAAGCTTACTACGGATTATCCAAATGATGCCGCTATCTCCAAGAAGAAAAAACTTATAGAAGAGGAAGCGTTGATTCAAGAAGATTATGTGACCTACTTATTTGACCAGCTAACCATAAATGCTGATAAAACGGGTATCAATAAATCTGCTGCTTTAAAATATGTAGATGCAGTTGAAGCATTTGCGCTTGTCGCTCCTAATGATGAAAGTGTCCCAAGACACTTATATGGAGCTGCTGAAGTAGCTCGCAGTCTTCGTACATTTCCCAAAGCCATGTCTCTATACGATTGGATATTGGAAAACTATCCCACTAGTGAGAAAGCACCTAACGTACTGTTTATCAAGGGATTCATACTCGAGCAAGATTATAATAGAGATGAGGAGGCTCGCTCAGTATATGAGGAATTCTTAGCTAAATATCCTACTCACCAAATGGCAGAAAGTGCTCAATTCTTATTGAACAATTTGGGAAAGACAGATGAAGAAATTCTTCGGGAGATAGAAAAGAAGAGAAAGAAGTCTTAGATTAAGTTTAGGTGGCAACAACCTCCATTTTTTTATAAGGCTTAAGTTTATTTCCCTTAACGGCTATCTCAACAATGACTTCGTAAGTTGAATGTGCGTTCTTGGCGAGTTTCGCTATACCTGAGATCCCCCTAAATATAAAATTCTTATCTCCCCAACGGTCCATTGCAGATTTAATAGGTGAGAAGTTTAATTGAAATACTTGTTCTATTATTTCGTCTCGCGCGATGGCTTTGTTTATTAATATTTCTTGCTGGCCAAGTTGATATTCATCAATGAGCTTAGATTTTCTCCGTCCGCGTTTGTATTTTTCCTTGAGTGATATAGTAGCTTTTTCTACGAATTGATCTGATTGTGAGCTAATCCTAATTAAACCTTCTACAAGTTCATCTTTTAGACGAAACTCTTCAGTAACCTCTAAGTCTACATTTACACCCTCTATTCCTAACCAGTCTTTGACTTTCTTTAGCATATTGTCCTGAATAAGATCCTAAGATAGTTCGTTTGACTACTATTATGTGATTCTATCGATGAACCAAGGGCGAAAATAGCCTAAGGAAATCAGGAGTTACATAAATCTCTTATGCCAACTCTCTCCTATCGGTAATAACCACTTCGAAAGAAGTTCCTTCTTAGAAGCTATAAGCGGATTAAAAACAAGACTTCTATTATCTATCTCTCCAGCGCTCACGCGATCTGACAAAACATTCATATGGATGCAAGAAACGATATCTTCTTTCTTAAAGCAAAAATGAGTTCTATCAAGTAGATCAATATTGAGCTCTGCTGACAATTGTGTTATAACGTGCGTCAAACTATCTATACTACAACCACTGGCAGCATGGCTTACTTCCTGGTCTAACGCAACTAGAACAAAACGATTGAGATAGACAATACTCCTTGCACTAAGCTCTCGGCTATGACTTGCCCATTGTGGAATAAATTCGCCCATTACGGCCTGAATTCTCTCGACTTGAGATTGATTTAATTCTTGTGGTGACTGCCATACCCAAATTCGCGAAGAATCCGACAGCCCTTCGAGCTGATCATAAAGAGGTACACCTATTCCGATATTAGAGTCCATTAGCCTGTACTATTAACTCACTGATATCCAGTACCATTACGTCATCCTGCTTTTCTTTGGCTTTAATACCATCCATCAACATCGTAATGCAAAAAGGACAATTAGCCGCTACTATCTCAGCGCCTGTGCCTATAATTTCTTCTGCCCGCTCAGTATTGATTCGTTTCGCTCCAGGTTCATCTTCTTTAAACATTTGGGCTCCTCCAGCTCCGCAACAGAGCCCTGTCGTTCTGGATCTATCCATTTCTACCAAATTGGCATCGAGATGATCCAAAATAGACCTTGGAGCTTCGTATTCCCCGTTTACCCTACCCAAGTAACAACTGTCATGATAGGTAATCTTCTTCCCTTTATAAGTATCACCTTGGATTTTTAATTTCCCTTCGGCGATAAGCTGCTGAATTAACTGCGTATGATGGAGCACTTCATAATTACCTCCTAATTTGGGATATTCATTCTTGAGCGTATTAAAGCAATGTGGGCATGCAGTTACTATCTTCTGCACATCGTATCCATTAAGCACTTCTATATTCTGAAGTGCTGACATTTGAAATAGAAATTCATTACCCGCTCTTCTAGCCGCTTCTCCGTTACAACTTTCTTCATTACCCAATATGGCAAACGAAATTCCAGCCGAAGTAAGGATTTTACTAAAAGCAACACTTACTTTCTTAGCCCTATCATCAAAGCTTCCTGCACATCCTACCCAAAACAAAATTTCTGGTTTCTGCCCTTCTGCTGTATATTCTGCGTATGTTTTTACCATATATTTTAATTTGCTAATTATTAATGTTCTAATTCTATTTAGCTCGATTCGGATATCTGTCGATTAAAATCTGATTATTCTTTGATTCATCTCACCCGCCTCCATATCTTCAAGGCAATTGTATTCGTTAGTTCCTATTCATTTTCAATTCTCAATTTTCTTCCTTCTTTCGCTAATTCTCAAATTCCTGTTTCATTAGCCCTTTAACAAATTAGCACATTAATCAATTAATCTTCTTCCCTCCATGCTCCTCTATCATCACTAACGGACCAAACGGCTCCAGAGTTTTCAACACTATTGAACATCGGTAACCAATCTCCTGGTCCTGCTGAATTCGTAAGTATATCATATCGCCTCATAGCTAAGATAGGCTCTAATGGATTGATCATAATAGGACATGCCTCGACACAAGCATTACAAGTCGTACAAGCATACAATTCTTCATTGCTTATATAATCGAATAATGATTTACCGTCATCATAATTATCTTTGCTCAGTGCTGCGCCTTCAGATTTCTTGTCTTCTGCTATATACTGAGCATTTCCAGATTTGATATTCTCTCCGATCTCTGTAGCCCGATCTCTGATATCCATCATGATCTTACGCGGTGACAGCTTCTTTCCCGTAATGTTAGCAGGACACACTTCTGAACATCTACCACACTCGGTGCACGTATACGCTTCAAGGATATTTTTCCAACCTAAGTCCATTACATCCTTGCTTCCAAATTCTGGAATGTCTTCATTCATCTCCCCGGTATCCTCTAAAAGTCCCATCATAGACTTCACTTCATTCATGATCTCTGGCATGTTCTCCATTTCACCACGAGACTTCAACTTCGAGAAGTAGACGTTCGGAAATGCCAAGAATATGTGCAAATGCTTCGAATGTGGCAAATAGGTGATAAATCCAAATACGACTATCAAATGTAGCCACCATCCAAATCTTTCTATAACATGCAGCGTCGATGCATCCAAACCGCCAAATAGGGCTGGCCCAAGATGACTACTTACTGCCAGATTCCCAGTATTAGGAAAATGAGCAGGATCTAATTGCTGCAATAGTACATCGGCACCGTTCATACTAAAGATTCCAACCAATAAAAACAATTCTCCAATGAGGATTAGATTGCCATCAAGCTTCGGCCACCCTTTCATCTCTGCCATTACAAATCGCGGAAGCTTAGCTACATTTCTTCTCCACAAGAAGATAATCGTTGCGATGAAGGCCAAAACACTTAGTATCTCTATAAAACTGATGATTACCGTATAAAGTCCACCAAGCTTATCAGCGAAAAACCTATGTACTCCGAAAAATCCATCAATGAATATCTCAATAAGCTCCACTTGGGTCATCAAGAACGCTACATAAATAAATAGGTGTAGTAATGCCGGAATCCATCTTTTGAACATCTTTTTCTGTCCGAATGCCACAAGCAGGGTATTTTTCCATCGCTCTCCAGCATCTCCCGAAATATCTTCTTCTTTCCCTAATTTGATGTTTGCGTATATTACCCCAAATTGCTTAAAAGCAAAAAAGAACACTGCTGCTGAAAGAAGAATAAATATGATTTGACCTACGCTCATTTGATATTTTTTACGATTCAATTCCTCGAATACAACACAATAATATGTCGATACTTAATAATAGACAAATCAATCAAAAGGTTATTAGATTGGCTTATGAAATAATTGAACATAATAGTCAGGAGAAAAAGATATACCTCGCAGGAATTAATAATAACGGCTATGCCTTCGCAAAACTTCTTTTGGAGCAAATTCAGTCGGTTCCAGGTTGCCCATTAACCGCAGAACTGATACAAATACACTTGGATCCAGCTAAGCCTACCCTTTCGGATATAACGATTGATATGCCTTCCGGATCCTTGAAGAATAAAAATGTAATAGTAGTAGATGATGTCGCAAATACAGGAAGAACTATATTCTATGCCTTCACGCCATTCATGTCATTATTACTTAAAAAGCTACAAGTTGCCGTTCTTGTGGATCGAAAACACAAGAATTTCCCTATCAATGTGGACTACGTTGGCTTAACCCTTGCAACCACGATTGAAGACCACATTGAGGTCAATTTGACTCAGAAAGACACTTATTCTGTGAAATTAAAGTAGTGCTACTATAAATATGCTACATATGTGAAAAGGTTGTATAATATTTTTAGGCATATATAACATTCTCTTAACGTATCTCTTTTACCTTTGCGGCGATTGTTAAACCTATTGTTAAATTATTTAATATTTAAACCAATCGTATGAAAAGGACTCTACTATCATTATTTATTTTTTCACTAGCACATCTGGCATTTAGCCAAGCAACTATAAAAGGAACGCTTGTTGATGATGCAACCAATGAACCGCTTATCGGTGCTTCTATCCTCAAGAAGGGAACTTCAGAAGGTACGATCACAGATATTGACGGAACATTCTCACTTGAGATTTCCGAAAACACAGGATCTCTGGTAATGTCTTACCTAGGATACTCTAAAATGAATATAGCTATTGATGGATCTACTTCTATGTATGATCTCGGTACGCTATCTATGGAATCTTCTTCTGTTGGATTAGAAGAAGTAGTGATTACTGGAGTTATGGACATCGTAAGAGATCGTCGTACTCCTGTAGCTGTTTCAACTATTGGACAGGCAGAAATCCTTGCAAAAGGTGGAAATATAGAGTTTCCAGAACTAATGAAATCTACACCATCTATTTATGTCGCAGGCCAAGCTGGTGGATATGGAGACTCTGAAGTATTCACAAGAGGATTTGATCAAACAAATACTGCATTCTTACTGAATGGTCAACCGATCAATGGTATGGAAGATGGTAAAATGTACTGGTCTAACTGGTCTGGAATGACAGATGTTGCAACAGCAGTACAAGTACAACGTGGACTTGGATCATCTAAGTTAGCGATCTCATCTGTAGGTGGAACGACTAACATTATCATGAAATCTACGGAACAAGAGCAAGGAGGATCTGTAAGTTATCTTATGGGTAATGATGCTTATAATAAGATTACCGCTTCTTACAATACAGGTATGATCAATGATAAGTTCGGTCTTACTGTACTACTTACTCATTGGCAAGGAAATGGCTGGGCTGAAGGAACGAAAGGTCAAGGACAGAATTACTTTATCTCTGCTGGATACAAAGCGAGTGAGAAGAGTCAATTCAATTTCTTATTGACTGGTGCTCCACAGTGGCACGATCAAAACTTTGATGATAATATTAGCGATCATTACGACGATAATGGCGATTTCAACATTAAGTATAACGGTAATTGGGGTACACTTGATGGAGAGCACTTTACTTCAAGAAGAAATTACTATCACAAGCCTGTTGCAAACCTAAACTGGGATCTTACGTTAAATGAGAAATCTAAGTTATCTACTGTTCTTTATGGCTCTTGGGGCCGCGGTGGTGGTTCTGGAGGTATCGGTAATAGCGCCAATAGAAAATTCACTTCGGACGGACAGTGGGACTTTGACGCTATTGTCGCTGCCAATCAAGCTTCTAACGGAACTGACGGAAATGAATATGTTCTAAGAAATTCAGTGAATAATCACAGTTGGTTTGGATTAGTTACAAACTATGAAACGCTTCTATCGCAGGATCTTACACTAGCCATCGGAGCAGACCTTAGATCTTATAGAGGTTCTCACTTTAGAGAAGTCAGAGATCTATTAGGCGCAAATGCATATAGCCAAAGAGAAAATGCGAGATTCCCCGCACGTGAGGTTACTTCAGAGTTTACAGCAAATCCATGGTCTGGAGTATCAAGTTATGCTGATTTAAATGAGCGTATTGCTTACAACAATGACGAGACTATCGGATATGCAGGTATTTTTGGTCAATTAGAATATTCAAAGAATGCTTTAAGTGGATATGTGCAGACTGCTGTCTCTAATCAAAGTCATGTTCGATTTGAGTTATTCAACGAAACAGAATCAAGTGAGGCATCTGAAAAAGTATCTAACTTAGGATATAATTTCAAAACTGGATTCAGTCTCGAATTGAATGAGAATAGTAACTTCTTTATTAATACTGGCTACTATCAGAGACAACCGTTCCATGATAATATCTACTTAAACTTTAGCAATTTTGTAAATCCAGTGACAGTACCTGAAAAGATTTTTGGTCTTGAAGCAGGATACAAGTATGCTTCAAAAGACTTTGCAATCAATGTGAACGTCTATCGTACTTCTTGGAAGGATCGTGCGTCTACAAATACACTTAGAGAAGGAGATGTACTTCCTAATGGGGTTGTTGTAGGAACTCAGGACGTATTTCAAAACGCAATCCAAGATCAGTTGCATACTGGATTAGAGATAGATTTCTCTTATGATATGAGTGATGCATTTAGAATTAAAGGATTTGGATCATTTGGAAACTGGCAATATAATGGAGACATTCGTAGTCAATATTTCGATGATAACAGAGAGTTAATCCTCGAAAATACTGGAGATGCCATAGATGGTGTGAAAGTTGGTGGTGCTGCTCAAACTACTTTTGGTTTAGGAGCGGATTATAAGGTTTCAAGTGCATTTAAGATTGATTTAAGTTATAATCACTATGCGAACCTATATTCAAGAGTAAGTGCTGATAGAGGTGAGTTAAAGTTGCCTTCATTTGGTTTATTCGATCTTGGTGTTTCTTACAGAGTAAATTTAGACGGAGGAAAACTATTGACATTCAGAACGAATGTTTATAACCTCTTGGGAACTGAATATATATCAAGAGCTACTTCTACGAATCCTGCAAGTAGTACAGAAAGTGAAAACTGGAAGGGTGTGAATAAAAGCAACCGTGTTCAGTTTGGTAAGACAAGAACTTGGAATGTATCAGCACGATATTCATTCTAAGCAAAGATTCTATTAAATTAGAATTGCAATTATGAAAAGCGTCTACTCGCCCAAAGAGTAGGCGCTTTTTTTATGCCCATTTCCTTAGTATATTGCTATCAAATCGAGACAAGATATGAGCCAAAGAATAAATACCCTCTGTGTAAAAGATCCTAAGGATCCCCGAACCACCACACCACATCAACTTCCGATCTATGCTACTTCCTCTTTCGAATTTGACTCGATAGAAGAAGGAATAGACATCTTTAAAGATCCCTCAAAGGGGCATCTCTATGCTCGATTCAATAATCCTACGGTAGATGCGGTAGCTCAGAAAATCGCACACCTAGAAGCTCATGGTACCACGGACATTGAATCCCCTTGGGGCATCATGACTTCTTCCGGAATGTCAGCAATATCTACATTAGTATTTGCAGCATTACAAAAAGGAGATAAAATTCTGACACAAGGGAATCTCTATGGAGGTACTACAGAGTTATTCCTAAAAGTGATCAATAAGACGGGTATAGACACCGTACTGGTGAACCTCAAAGATGAATCCGCAGTAAGAAAGGCCATCGAAAATGATCCTTCCATTAAGATGATCTATCTCGAGACACCTTCTAATCCAGCATTGGATTGTATTGATCTTACGATGATCTCTACCCTCGCCAAAAAGCATGGTATAATCTCAGTAGTCGATAATACTTTCTGTACTCCTTTGATACAGCAGCCTTTCAAATACGGAATCGATTATATTATTCATAGTACAACCAAATACATAAATGGCCATGGAAATTCCATCTCTGGAATCATTGTAGGAAGAGATGATGATTCAAAGAAACTGGTTTGGAATACGATGAAATTGCTTGGGACAAATTGCAACCCTTGGGATGCATGGCTCACGAATAATGGGATGAAGACTCTTGCCCTTCGAATGAAGCAACATAGCGCTAATGGCCAAGCCTTGAGTGAATTTCTCGCAACTCATCCCAATGTAGAAAGCGTAACATACCTCGGTCTTGATTCCCACTCCGATCATGTATTGGCCTCTAAACAAATGAATGGCTTCGGAGGGATGATGTGCTTTGAAGTAAAAGGTGGATACAAAGCAGGTCTCAAGTTTATGAATGCAGTTACCATTGGTACTCTTGCTCCTACCATGGGGGATGTAGACACTTTAATATTGCATCCTGCGTCCATGTCGCATCTCAACGTAGATCGTGATATTCGCATCGCCAATGGTATAACAGATGGGATGATTAGGGTATCAATTGGCATAGAAGACATATATGACCTAAAGGAAGATTTTGACAGCGCATTGAGAGATGGTGCTTTGCCTTTCTAAATCAATATTCATTTTTTTTCAAGAGCATTGATTGTTTATTCCTTCGATTTCATAGCTTAGAGTTACAAATTAAGCGATCACCTTATGAGCTCTAAGACCCGTATTCAATTAATGATAATGATGTTCCTCGAATTTTTCGTTTGGGGATGTTGGTATGCCACCATGGGTACGTATTTGGGAAAGATCGGATTCGGAGGATTGGATATTGGAGCTGCGTTTAGCACTATAAGCTGGGGAGCTATCATATCACCCTTCTTTATAGGAATGATTGCAGATAGATTCTTTCCTGCTCAGCGAGTAATGGCCGCGATGCATTTAATTGGAGCTGTTGTCTTATGGTATTTGTCAAGTATTACAGATCCGAATACATTCTTCTGGATGCTCTTACTCTATACTGCTCTATACATGCCTACTATATCTTTATCGAATACGATCTCTTTTAATCAGATGAAAAATCCGGAAAAAGAATTCCCTGTTGTTCGCGTGTTGGGAACAATTGGGTGGATTGTCGCTGGCTTAATGTTAGGGTTTATGAAATTAGAAGATTCTCATCTGCAGTTTCAGATTGCAGCAGGAATGTCAGTAGTACTTGGAGTTTATTCTTTATTCCTTCCCCATACCCCACCAAAAGACAAAGGTAAGACGCCTACAATCTCCGATATATTAGGCTTAGATGCTCTGGCATTGCTAAAAGAAAAGAGTTTTGCCGTTTTTATATTCTGTTCCTTTTTAATCTCAATTCCCCTTTCATTTTACTATGCCTTTACAAATCCATTCTTGAATGAAATAGGTATGGAAAATGCTGCGGGAAAAATGACATTAGGACAAATGTCAGAGATTGTATTCATGTTACTACTGCCTCTCTTCTTTTCAAAGTTAGGTGTCAAGAAGATGCTCTTATTAGGCTTAGCGGCATGGGTTCTTAGATATATCCTATTTGCTTACGGCAATAACGAAGAGCTGGT
>JBLIDB010000036.1:0-27536 GCA_047634015.1 Saprospiraceae bacterium | reverse complement strand
CAAAATAACAGAGATTCATAAGCTCTTACCCAATAATTTTAATACCGAAAATCTGGAGGCGTAAGCGCTCGGACGGATACCTTGAAAATATCAACGATACCAAAATAACAGAGATTCATAAACTCTTTCCCAATAATTTTAATACCGAAAATCTATAGATGTAGATGCTCGGACGTATACACTGTACTCATCAATAATTATTTATACATAGATTGAAATTAAACTAAGTAATTTCCAGCGTTCCCGTTATCCATGTTCATAAAAAAACCAGGTGACTATCGTTTGCCACCTAGTTCGAATTCAACTTCTGTATGAAAAAAATTGATGCTAAAACAATCTATACTAAACTAATTACCTACTCTTAATTACTTAAATTCTTCATTGCTATTACTTCATGATATGTTCCACTTTTTAACCTACTGCCCTTGGCCAAGTGAATATCCTTTCTTCCCATCAAATTCATATAGGTTCTCCGATTTTATAATATCTATATCTTCTTTTATGGCTTTATTAAATATTGCTGGTATAACCTCTTGTAGCACTTGATTACCGTTAAGGTCCTCATACCTGCATCTCCAGTGATCAGTGCAAAAGGTCTCCTCAAATCCATTAGGCCATACTTTTACGCCTCTATTCGTTATCATCGTGAGTTCTATACCGTTATTCAACTTCTGAAGTGACATTGCTAATTCATTTGGATCTTTCCCACGCCAATCAACGAACACATCTACCCCTTTCAACACTTTCTCTCTTGCGAGTTTCCGCTCATATATTGGTATCGAAATTTGCTTTCCTTTTTCAAATTTCTGAGATGCCAACTTTTGTGGCTCAAGTCCTATTCTTTCTATTATCGCTTGGGCAAATTCCTTTGTACCCACCAATACCTTACTTACTCTTTCCTTATAAATATCTTCTGTATGAATTCCTTCTTCAATTGTACACGACCACGCGTTGATGATTCGCTCCGCCACTTCCTGCTGCCCTATGTGATTTAGCATCATAACGGCAGCCTTCAACAGTCCCGAAGGATTGGCGATATTTTTACCAGCTATTGGAGGTGCAGATCCATGAATAGCTTCGAACATAGCACACTCCTGGCCAATATTAGAAGAACCTGCCAGACCAACAGATCCTGATATTTGGGCAGCGATATCTGATACTACGTCTCCGTATAGATTTGAGGTAACAATCACATCGAATATTTCAGGAGTATCTGCTAATCTCGCTGCTGCGATATCTACAATCCAACTATCTGTATCTATATCAGGATACTCGGCTGAAATCTCTTTAAAGACTTGATGGAACAATCCATCTGTCTGTTTCATGATATTGTCCTTTACAAAACAGCTTACTTTTTTTCTCTTATAGTGCCGAGCATATTCAAATGCATAACGTATAATTTTCTCACTTCCAGGTCGGGATATAAGCTTAAGGCATTGCACCACTTCTTCAGTTTGCTGGTGCTCTATCCCTGCATAAAGATCTTCTTCATTCTCACGAACAATAACAACATCCATCTCCTCGTGCTTTGTTGCAACAAATGGATAGTAACTTTTACAAGGCCTTATATTTGCAAATAATCCGAGTGTCTTACGCAATGTTACATTCAAGCTCTTGTAACCGTTGCCTTGAGGAGTCGTGATTGGTGCTTTTAAAAACACCTTATTTGCACGTATTGAGCGCCATGCATCTTTGCTAAAACCACTTGTGTTCCCCGCTAAATACATCTTCTCTCCAATCTCAATCTCCTCAATCTCAATTTGTGCCTTTGCCTTATCAAGAATACTCAATACCGCATCCATAATCTCTGGGCCGATTCCATCTCCTCTGGCTATTGTTATTTTTTTCATCTATCTTTTTTGATTAATTTGAAGAAGTCTTATGCCTAGAGTTTATTACTCGTCATAAGTAATTTCTAACACACAGTTGATCTTGATTTCGCGTCCTTTTATTCTTGATTGGCTTACTATTTCTTTTAACTCCTGAAGCTCTTGTTTCAACTCTATAACTCTTTCTTCACTTGGACGACAATCACAAGAAGAGTCATGAATGAAATTTTTCAAATTTTGAAGTTTTAAAAATTTGATCTTTTCTTCTACAAGACGTGTAACCAAACTACTTGCATCTGATGGTGTATAACAACCATCTACTAAATTCACTTTTTGAGTTACTTGTATTATTTCCATTAATTCCACTTTTTTATTGTTTATAATTTGTGTGCTATGTTATCGTCGAGGTTGACTTAGAAATCTTATGATAAGACAGATAGTTATTATGATTATTGAAGGAAGTGTTTCTTCTATTAGTGATGAGTTGGAATTGAGCGCAATGGTGTACCAGATTGCTATCAATAAGACCCAGATACCAAGAGGCATGGCGTGTTTCACAGAAAAGGCACTTGATCCTAATTCGAGCGTTTCCACTTTTGATTCATTAGCAGGAATAGCGTTATTTACTAATTGATCTTTTTGAACTTGATTCATAATCTTACATTTATATGACTGAGAATTCCTAATCACAATACAAAGTTGCAGCATTTTTATCATATCTTATCATTTATATATTTAATGTTAACCATAAGCAATGTTTATGAATTATACTTTACACCAATTGAAAGTTTTTCTACAAATCACTGAATACCAAAGTGTTACAAAGGCTGCAGAGGCACTTTTCTTGACTCAACCTGCTGTATCGATACAGCTGAAAAAGCTTCAAGAACAATTCCCAATTCCTCTAACTGAAGTGGTTGGGCGCAGACTGTACGTCACTGATTTTGGTAAGGAGATAGCTGCTGCCGCAGAAAAAATATTAGCAGAAGTGGAAGCGATTAATTACCAAACTATGGCCTATAAAAATATGCTTGCTGGTAGACTTAAACTCTCTATCGCTTCTACAGGAAAATACGTCATGCCCTATTTTTTGGCGAGTTTTCTTAATAAGCATCGTGGCGTAGATCTTATTATGGATGTTACCAACAAGTCTTTAGTAGTCCAGAGTTTAGAACAGAATAAAGTAGATTTCGCATTGGTATCTGTAGTACCAGATCAACTTAAAACGCATCAGCTTACTTTGCTTAGGAACAAACTCTATCTTATAGGAAGTACACGATTGAAAAACAACAAACCCAAAAAGACAATTAAAATATTCCAAGAATACCCTTTACTTTTTAGAGAGTCTGGTTCTGCAACTCGTAATGTCATGGAGGAATTCATTGCTGAAAAAAAACTACCCGTATATAAGAAAATGGAACTTACATCTAACGAAGCAGTAAAACAAGCAGTAATTGCTGGTCTGGGTTATTCCATCATGCCTCTAATCGGTATAAGAGATGCGTTGAACAATAAGGAAGTAGAGATAATCCCTTTTAAAGGCCTTCCCATTACAACTCATTGGAATCTCGTATGGAACAAAGCTAAAAAGCTCTCTCCGATTGCCCAAGGGTATCTAGATTACTTGCACGAAGAAAAAGATCGGATTGTAAAAAACGACTTCGGTTGGTACGAGCAGTACTAATCAAAATTCATTTAACGTCAAGTTGGATTAAGGAAAGAACTTACCCTTTGATGATCAATTCAACCCAAATCTTGTTATTTTTCTTATTCTGAATAGAAACAAAAAAACAAGCCTGAAGGCAAATCACTGATATCAATCGTAATATCTCCGGTTCCGTTAATATTCTGATATACAAATCCCATGGCGTTGAGAATCTTGACGTTATATACACTAGTAGTCCCGGTAATTGTAAAATATCCTGATGCAGGATTAGGATGCAGCGTGATCGCATTTGATTCTAAGTTAACATCTGATGTTGTTGTATTTAATGTCAATGCATATTTATAGAGCTCCTCACAAATTGGGAAAGCGTTACCTTCTCCATTTGTAAGCACACAAATTCCTATTTCATTCTTCGGATCCATATACATTTCTGTGCTAACGCCATCCTCACCACCATTATGTCCCCATAACATTGTAGCTTCTCCATTATGAGCGAATTCTTCCTGATACCAATTCAACCCTTGCGTTGACTCTAATGAAGGTATCTGAGCACTCCACATTTCTTGAATGGATTCAGGATATAGTAATTTATATGCAGCAAACATCCCTCCGTTGAGATAGGCGGTCATGAAGTTACCCATATCCCTTACGCTACTTCTTAATTGTCCATTCGGATAATCCGCAAATCCATAATGTGGATAGGGCATATAATTTCCGGATTGATATTGGTAATGTCGCGCAACATGTTTGGAATCCAAATCAGCCATAAACCACGCCGTCTTTGTCATACTTAAGGGTTCGAATACTTGCGTATTGCAATATTGATCGAAAGGCGCTCCAGCTATTACTTCACAGAGATATCCATTCAAGGCGGTGGCCATATTAGAATATTGGTATTTAGTGCCCGGCTTATTGGCCAGAAAATTGTTTGATGCATTATAATCACTCCTGTTTGTGGCAAAATAACGTTGCATGCAATCTGCTAAGGATATAGTAGGATCAGGATAATCGTAGTAGGTATTCGCTACCGGTCCGTTATCATTAATGGAAGATGTGTGCGTCATCAATTGACGAACAGTAATGGGATCTGATGTAAATCCTGGAGTATTCAATGCCCAGGGTAGAAAATTATCGACGTCTTCGTCTTAGTTTACCTGTCCATTTTCCTTGAGATGCATCATGGCTGTACCAGTGAAAACTTTTGATAATGAGGCAAGCAAAAGAATAGTTGTGTCTTCTACCAATACGTTCTTTCCTATGTCGGTATAGTTATACGACTCCAACCACACTATCTCCCCGTTTTTAACGATAATCGCTGACACTCCAGGAAATCGTTCTGAATTCATTTCATCTTGGATGAAATTGTCGAGGGTCGGATTTGGATTACTTTGTCAGTCTATTGAAAACGAAAAAACTGTTCCTAATAAAAGTACCAAGCCTGGAAATAGGACTATATATCTGTAGTTGCTGTTATAGTGCATTGTAAGTTGCAGTTTAAAATTTCAATATTCCGAATCAAATTATCTTAATTACTAAGACTAAATATTCCACCAATAAGTCATTTTCAGTACCACGGCTCGATTTTTCACACCCGAAGAAAGATTAGCATAGTTATCAGTGTAGACTAAAAACAGATCAGAGGCTGGTTGATATCGCCACTGTAATCGGGCATTTAAATTTGTATTTTTTATTTGCTCATTGTACTGGACAAAAGTCGTAAAATAAAAATTATTGGTCAAAGTAATATCCAATTTCGGACTAACTAACCAAAATCTGGCATCCTTTAAGCCTTGGCTTTCGGGTAAGTCAATGTCATTGAACTCCGCAGCCAATGACAATTGTACATATGGTTGAAACCGGTAATTTACATTGGCAGACAAACGCAACCTTGTTCCATCGGCAAAATACCCCCCATATCTACTATTGAAACCATAAGTAAATACGCTTTGTGGTTTTGAGTTAAAGTTGAGACCTGTAGAACGCCAACCATGAATGGAGCCCTTCTCTAAGACGATTCTTGTAAAGTTTGTCGGATCAAACTCATTCAATAATTGTACATGATCATTCGCTATAAAAGCCCAAAATTTGGACTTGTTTCTAAACTCAATATTATAAAGTATGCCTGTTGTATGTTCTGTTGCACCATTTGCTTGCCCAAAAACAGTATTGTTAAAAAAGGAAGGGCCATGTGTCAAAATATGCCCGTTGCTCGGAATAAAAAGATAACCAATATTTGTATTCATCCGATCATAATCCTTACGTTGAAAAAATCCAGCTTGGGCATCATAATTGGCGCCTACTTTTTCGTATTGAGATGTAATATTCCAATGTCTATCACTATACCCTATTTGACCAGCAACTGTTGCATTTTTGCCTAATTTCAATTCATTAGCAGAGTTGTAGTATAAGAACTTACCCTTCCATGCATTGTTCTTAGATGCCAAGTTATACTCCAGTCCTATGTTTCTATTGAAATTTTCTTCGCCAATGGCTGATTTATTAATAACGAATGCGGTTACATTCGACCGAGCGAACACTCTTTGTTGAAGTGTAACAACAGAGAAATTTTGAGCGGCTATATCACCTTCTTCATTCCTTCCAGTCTTTATATCCATCGCACCTATTCGTAGATTGTTGTTCAGCTTTCCACTAACTCTTGCTCCGAAATCTATAGGAGCATCCAAGCCAATACGTCTAGAAAAGAATGGACGAATTCTATCCATTCCAAGATTATTGAAAAGGTCATCATTCTCTAAAAAGAACTGGCGTTTCTCAGGAAAGAACAATTCGAATCTATCCAAATTGGTTTGTTGTTGATCTACTTCTACTTGCGAAAAATCTGGATTTACTGTGACATCCAAATTGAGCGCACTACCCAGCGCAAACTTAGCATCAAAACCTGCATCCATATTTGAATTAGAAGGGGCCTCAGTTTCAAAATTTTTAGAAGAGGCTCCAGAAAAATAGGGAATTACGGAGATGTTGGAGCCCACTGTTGGTGGTAATTCATCCCAAACCAAAGTTCCCGTATATGCTGAAGCTATAGAAGGAAACTGCCTTGGCACAGGAGCCCAAGAGGATTTTTCCGTTGATGGTAAGTCCATTCTACCAAAATTTATACCCCATGTTTCCAGTGATTTATTGAACCGTATGGACTTAAAGGGTATTGCTGCCTCAAAAGTCCAGCGATCTTTATATTGCTTAACTTTAGAGTACCATTTGTTATCCCAATTTAGATTGACTGAACCGCCATCGTATTGCTGACCATCCCACTGCGCTCCAGCGGCATTCAATCCAAAGGCAAAACCATTGGTTAGGTCATTATAGGTGTCCATGGTAAGTAGGAAGTTATCGTTACTGCCAAAAGACCAATCTCTTCTCAATGATTCTACAATGTAGGTCTCATGAGGAATGTAGTTGATGGCACTGATATAAATAAAATCGTTGTCAAAGCACATCCGTACTTCTGTTTGCACCGTCGCTCTGGCACTATCCATCGGAAGTATCATGTGAAAGTCCTTGGCCACATCGGCATCGGACCACTCAGCATCTCCTATCTCTCCATCTATATTAATAGAACTTTGCGCTCTTTTAATGTGGTAGCGATATGCTGCATTTTGCTTTTGCCCTATTAGTAAGAACGAAATGTGCAGTAGAATCCAACACACACTAAATCTTTGCATTCGTATCAATTTTGGGGCAAGATAGAAATTTGAATCCTACAATTATCTTATTGTAAGAATGGCTGGTATTTCATTTCCCCGGTTATATTTATTGATTTATGAATTAAACTACTCTTTAGCATGTTGACGGATAAATCGTGTCTCATCTCGTGTACTTATCTCAGATAAGTATCTTATATGTCCATTTTACAATGACAACATTCATTGGACTACAGTCATTACAAGCATCCGAGAATTCCTCAATGTATACTTTCTATCCTAACAATATCAAATGAACTCAAGGCAATGATATTTCTCACATCTGAAAATAACTTCGCATCAAATGACTTTCTTTATCAACTTAAAGCGGGGGACATCACCGAATTCGTATAGAAGCACTCAATTAAAAAACATATGGATCAAATCAAAACTTCAATTTTGCTAATCATAGTTTGTTTAATTCCGTTAGGTTTTTCAACTAAGGATGGAGATTTCCACGGTTATGTAATGAAAGAATTTTCATTTAAAGGGCATAATGCCAAAATCATATTTCCAAATGAAAAGAATGATAATAATTACTGGATTTGGAGGGCACGGTTTTGGGGTCACGAACCACAAGTAGATATAGCCTTACTTGAAAAAGGATTTCATGTTGTGTACGTTGATGTTTCAGATTTGTTTGGGAACCCTGAGGCCGTTGAGCTTTGGAATCAATTTTATAGTTTTTGTATAGATAAATATAAGCTTAACCCCAAGGTTGTCTTGGAAGGAATGAGTCGTGGGGGATTAATAATCTACAATTGGGCTTCTATAAATACGGATAAGGTATTCTCTATTTATGCAGATGCCCCAGTATGTGATATCAAAAGTTGGCCCGGTGGCTTATTCAATGGAAAAGGAAGTCCCGAAGCATGGAAGATTTGTCTAAATGCTTATGGGTTAGATTCTTTGTCTGTTATAAATTTTGAGAATAGTCCCATTAACAACTGTGTGACTATCGCACAGGCAGGAATACCTGTTATTCATGTTTATGGTGATGCCGATATCGTAGTTCCGCATTTAGAAAACACTGTATTACTGGCAGAAAAATTCAAGGAATCAGGAGGTACTATTAAATTAATTGGTAAAGAAGGTATTGGCCATCACCCTCACTCCTTAAAGGACCCCAAACCAATAGTTGATTTCATTTTAGAGAGTGTTAAGCTGAAAGATTAAGAATTAGAAAATTCTATATTAACCAAGAGATAAGGTGCTATAAATAAGCAAACAGACTTAGGGGGTTTGATCCCACTAAGTAAAACCAGTACATTAACAGGGTCTTCTATTTTGACAATATGCTCTACTTGCTTTTAGTATTCACGCAAAATTTAGAGAACATTGGTTAATGACTCCTAATCTGTTCAGAAAAAAGATTGGACTTCCAGTGTTCGTAATAGTAGCGTAATAGTTACAGATCCTAAATCAATATAGAATGTTGAATTTCTTAGATTCTGCTTTGGGAGTAAATAGATAGTCGGGCTTGTAGCAGCAAAGACTTCTCCTCTATATCAAAAATTATCCCCATCTCCGGACTCGCCGCACGAATTTGACAGACCAAAATATAGCCTTCGGCGACTTCACTATCATCCATGGCATAGCATGCATTCTAGACCTCACCAGTTATCTTCTTGCCCATACAGCTAGAGGATATTTGATGGATTTCACCAAAGAAGTCTAAGCTACTCCAAGTTTTGAGTAGAATCTTAATGCATGTTTTCTTTACATGTTTGTGCGGCTATGTATAGATAAATAGGGTTTACTATGTATGTCCCACCTTGTTCACATTTGCTAAAAGAGCAAATAATTCTTTATTGATGTAATAATTTTCCTTACCAATCTTATGCTTTAGAAGGAGATCTAATTTGCACAACTCATTTAGGTATTTGGTAGCAGTAAGTCGACTTACACTTAAGTCGTTCATAACAAAATCAATTTTAGAATATGGGTGCCTAAAAATATTATTGAGTAAGTCTTGGCTATAAATTTTTGGAAGGTCTCTTCTGATTTCTGCTTGTGTTTTAGCATTATATACTTTATACCTCCTATTAATAAAGTGGTCTGTAAAGAAGTCTTCTCAATGGCATTCAAAATATATAATACCCATTCCTATACTCCATCCCTTCTAACTGATTGTAGTAATCTATAATAGTCAGCTTTGTTTTGGTTGATAAACCTACTTAAATAAAGTATTGGGATATGCAACAAGTCTTCCTTAACTAAGTATAAGATATTAAGAATTCTTCCGGTTCTACCATTTCCATTATAGAAGGAGTGGATACTTTCAAATTGATCATGGATCACTGTCATTTTAACCAAAGGGTCCCAATCGGTTAAACTGGATTCATTAATGAATTCCACTAAATTGTCCATGAGTTTTTCTATCTCATCAGGGTGCTGTGGTGGGGTGTAGATAGTTTCTCCCGTGAGATCATTTTTCAATGCTGTTCCAGGCAATTTTCTATAACCAGCTCGATTCTATTCAATCGTTTCTTAAATTTGCAAAATTTGCCGATTCGTAATAATTCCTTTTTCTTTTACAGTCTGAAAACCTACTTGCAAGGCTTGAGCATAATTGTATACTTCTTTAGAAGCAAGACTTTTAAATTTTTGATTTAAAACATCTGATTGATATAATTCATCATGCATGGTGATAATATTTTCTATCGCAGAACGATCTTCAGCTTCTTGTAATGACAGTGTGGTGAGTAAAATACTCTGATTGGGAATACTTAAGGCAGCACCTTTCATCTCAGCAAGAGCGCTTCTTGCAGCAGCGACTTTTTTTTAAACAGTTTTACTTTCAATATCGTAAAACTGAATGGTAAGAAAGGTAACATGTAATGCATATCAATCTAATTTAGTCCCTTGTGCTCAATATTGAATAATCGGAATCTGTTAGCTTGTTACCTAGATAATACAAATATATTTTTTTGTCCACTTAGATTAAGAAGGTTATCCTCCTGATTTATTAGAACTAAAAAAATTAACAGAATGCAAATCACCATTTTCTGAACATCTCTTGACCTCCCTACGTATCAAACGTAATCTCCACCTCAGGACTCACTGCTCTGCATTGGCATACTAAAATGTAACCTTCTTCGACTTCACTATCGTCGAGGGCATAGCACGCATCCATGGTAATCTCTCCACTGATCTTCTTTCCCATGCATGTCGAGCAAGCACCACTTGTACAACTATAAGGAGCGTCAATCTTCTCATCGATAAGCACATCCAGGATGGTTTTATCTGATGGGACTTGGATCTCATGGGTCGTTCCGTTGAGTGTTACTTTCACTTTGCTGGCAACACCGCTGTCGATTGCCATAGATGGTGCAACGGCCGCTGAGAAATGCTCAGAATGTAATCGATCACTTCCTATTCCCTTTCCTTCGAGATGGTCAATGATGGTATCTATCATAGCTCCAGGACCACAAACGAAATAATGCGTCTCCTTGCCTTGTTTTGGATTCTCTTCTAAGAACTTATCGATCATAGTACCATCAATACGCCCTTGCCACCCTTGCCAGCGGATCTTCCCTTTTGAGAACATTCCCTTAAGCCCTCCAGCCTTCTCGCGATTCGGCTTACTGAGTGTATGAGTTAGGGTAAACTGTCCTTTGTATTTTTCTGAGAGCTTATCAAATTCATTCTTAAAGATAATAGAGCCTTCATTACGATTACCGTAACATAAGTGACATCTACTCTTAGGTTCTTCTTCTAAGATTGTTTTAATCATTGATATTACAGGCGTAATTCCACTACCTGCTGTAAAGAAGTAAAAGTCTCTATGATAATCATCTCGGAGGTCTATCCCAAACTTCCCATCAGGAGTCATCACTTCTACTTCCTGCCCTTCTTTCAGCTGATCATTGACATAATTAGAAACGAGGCCTTTCTTTACACGCTTCACATTAACGCCAAGGAGGCTACCTTCGAGGGGACTTACGCATATGGAATAGGCTCGTCGTACTTCATTGCCATCGATGTTGAACTTAAGCGTAAGATATTGCCCAGCTTTGAATTCATAAGCTTCCTTAAGCTGCTCTGGGACCTCAAAATATATACTCTTCGCTTCATCGGTTTCACTAACTATCTTGGAAACACGTAATGTGTTGAAATCTTGACTCATGATATATGCTTCTTTTTATGGCGGCAAAAGTACTGGTTGTAATACAATTATTCACATTCATTACCAGACACTTTTGACTAACATAAAAAGGCCAAAAAAGATCAATGATATTCCTGCTATTTTGTTAATCCACATGAGGATTTCAGCTGTGATTCTAGTGCGAATCCACTTGGCCATGAAGACCTTAATTGAATCTGTTAGAACAATAACAGCAATAATACTTGCCATAAATATGAAGGATTCCTTGCTGTTAAGATAACGCGTCGAAACCCTTGTAGTGGCAATACTCAGCCAGAAGATGATCGTAAAAGGATTAACCGTATTAACCATAAATCCCCTAAACCAGAGGTGGAAATATCCCTTTGCACCTATTCCTTTTTGATCAAACGAGATCGTTGATTCTTTTACGAAAGTGGCCATTCCTACACCTATCAGGACCGCACCTCCTATTAAGCCCATCCAGAAAACAAAACCCTTGTTTTCCACAAATGGAGAAATATTCTTTATAAAATTCAGGATGAGATACACAATGAGGATATCACTAACCCAAATCCCACTGGCAGCTATCAGTCCAGCTCTAGCGCCCCTTTCTATCGAAGCCTGGATAAGGATTATAAAGATAGGCCCCAGCAAAAAGCAGAGTCCCAATCCCAGTAATGAGCCTTCGAGTATCAGCTGCATCATCTAATAGATACTTATGACCAGTTTACGCCGATGTGGATGATTCCGAAATTCACACAGATAGATTCCTTGCCAAGTTCCTAAGAGTAACTTACCTTTTCTTATGGGTACGGAGATTGAATTTCCCACAAGACTTGCTTTAATATGAGCAGGCATATCGTCGTCTCCTTCCATGTCATGGGTAATAAATGACATCCGCTCTGGTACAATATGATTGAAGAACGACTCATAGTCTACCAATACTGAAGGGTCAGCATTCTCATTGATAGTGAGTCCCGCAGAAGTATGAAGGATATGGAGATGCATGATACCTATATCTGGAAGATCCGTTATAGAATGGACTATATGATCGGTAATTAAGTGAAAGCCACGACCCAAGGCAGGTAATTCAATATCTATCTGACCTATCATCTATTTCGTTGTGCTCATTTGCGTGAGTAGTTCACCCATCTTCTCATGAATCTTATGAACCGCTTTGAGCGGTCGGATCATTACTTTAAAACTTTTTACCTTTCCCTCTTCATTCAACGCTATGATATCTACTCCTTCCACCTGAATATCATCTATCATACGGGCAAATTCAAGAACTCCGTTTAAACCATCGATGATCTTCTTTTTATAAACGAACTCATTAGTTAAGGCCTGTGTGGCCCCCGTCAAATACATAGAAGTCAAAGACTTTCCTTCCTGAGGTGTATGGACAACTGGCGAATAAAATACAACGTCATCCGCTAGTAAACCTTTTAAAGCCGAGGAGTTTGGATACGCAACTATGTGTTCCCATTTTTCTAAAAAATCACCAAACACTTCCTTTACCATAATGTGATATTACAAAAATATTGAACAGAATTAATCTGAAATACCTTTAAGAAACGGTTGAACGACAATTGTATTTGAATAGATTCTCAAGTCACGGTTTTACTTACTAAAAGCTTATACCTACTTTCACAGTCATGAAGAAAATTGCCAATGGTACGGAATACATCGATTCATTAAGGAATCGAGATTTGAAGATTTATCTCTTTGGAGAATTGGTTGAAGATCCTGTCGAACATCCTATGATTCGGCCTTCGATTAATGCACTGGCACGGACATATGATTTAGCTGTAGAAGCACCAGAATTAGCCTCTGTTATTTCGCCATTCACCGGAGAACGAGTAAGTCGGTTTCTACATGTTTGTACTTCCGCGCAAGATCTCGTCAAGCAAAACAAGATGCAGCGTAAGTTGGGCCAAGACACAGGTACTTGTTTCCAACGATGCGTCGGAATGGATGCTTTTAATGCGCTATACTCTGTAACTTTTGAAATGGATGAAGCGTATGGCACCAGCTATCATAAGCGCATGAAGACTTTTCTCACATTGATGCATCAATACAATTATGTTATCGGAGGAGCGATGACAGATGTCAAAGGAGACAGAAGCCTTCCTCCTCATCAGCAAGAGGACATGTACGTCCGCATAACTAAGAGAGACGAAAATGGTGTTTATATCTATGGTGCCAAAGCGCATCAGACAGGGTGTATCAATAGCCATTGGATCATTGTCATGCCTACTCTCCGATTAGGTGCCGAGGATAAAGACTTCGCCATTGTAGGGGCGATTCCTGTAGATGCCCCTGGTATCACCTATATCTACGGACGTCAATCTTGTGATACGCGAAGTATGGAAGAAGGGGATATCGATGTTGGCAATGCCAAATACGGCGGACAAGAAGCGATGATCATATTTGACAATGTATTCATACCGAATGATAAGATCTTTATGGATGGAGAGCATGACTATGCCGCTATGTTAGTCGAACGATTCACTTCTTACCACCGCAGGAGCTATGTATGTAAGAGCGGTGTCGGAGATGTTTTGATCGGTGCAGCGGCGCAAATCGCAGATCTCAATGGTGTCCCTAAAGCATCTCATATCAAAGACAAACTTATAGAGATGACGCATCTCAATGAAACTATTTACGCCACAGGAATAGCCGCTTCTTATCAAGGACATCCTACCAAGGCCGGAAACTATATCTGTGATGATATGCTTGCCAATGTCTGTAAGCATCATGTCACTAAAATGCCATATGAAATGGGCAGACTTGCCCAAGATCTTGCGGGAGGCTTAGTTGCGACCCTCCCTTCAGAACAAGATTTGAATCACCCTGAGATCGGTGGGCTACTCCGTAAATACTTGCAAGGTGCTAAGGACACAGTAACAGAAGATCGAGTGCGTATTTTAAGATTAATAGAGAATATGACCCTCGGTCGTAATGCCGTGGGCTATCTCACAGAGAGTATGCACGGTGCAGGTTCTCCTCAAGCTCAGCGAATACAGATTATGAGATCCATGCAAGTAGAATATAAAAAGCGGCTTGCGAGAGTTCTCGCAGGAATTGAAGAGGTTGGTGATAAAGATCAAGTGGCTGAAGATCTCAGTGGGTACTTCGGAAGGGTATTTGGATTGGAACAATTATAATAGTATGAATTCTCCAACGCATTGCTATCTGCCTTTACTCTTCCTGATTCTATATATTAACTTACTTTCATGTAATAAATCAGAGAAGGAAAACAAACCTAATATCATCATCGTAATGACCGATGATCAAGGTTGGGGAGATTTTAGTTTGCATGGAAATGATTCCATTTCTACACCCAATATAGATCGGTTTGCAAGAGAAGGAATCCAATTTGATAGATTCTATGTAAGCCCCGTTTGTGCCCCTACACGTGCGAGTTTGTTGACAGGAAGATATCATCTCAGGACAGGGACTTCTTGGGTAACGCATCGTAAGGAAGTAATGCGTGAGAACGAACTTACAATTGCCGAAGCTCTTAAGGAAGCAGGCTATAAAACTGGGATTTTTGGGAAGTGGCACAATGGGTCACAGTTTCCGCATCATCCTAATGGCCAAGGATTTGATGAATTTTTTGGATTTGCCGCTGGACATTGGAATAACTATTTTGATACTGAATTAGAACACAATGGAGAAGCCGTTAAAACCAAAGGCTATATAACTGATGTTCTCACAGATAAGGCAATCGATTTTATAAAAACGAATCGAGAGAACCCTTTCTTCTGCTATGTCCCCTACAATGCTCCTCATGGACCTTTTCAAGTTCCTGATAAATATTTTGATAAGTATAAAGCCATGGGCTTATCTGATAAAAATGCTGCCGTTTATGGCATGAATGAGAATATCGATGATAATTTCCAACGACTATTAGAGACACTTGATGAGTCAGAGATTAGAGAAAATACCATTGTGATTTTCCTTACCGATAATGGCCCTAACGGACGGCGATATAATGGAGGCATGAGAGGAACCAAAGCAAGTGTTCATGAGGGTGGCGTTAGAGTTCCACTTTTTATACAATGGCCCGCCCAGTTGAAACAAGCGATGAAAATCAAACCTATTGCCAGTCATATTGATCTGATGCCAACGATACTCGATCTTTGTGAGATTGATGTTATACAAGATAGAAAATTTGATGGTGTAAGCCTAAAACCACTTCTAATTGCACAGGAAATGGCCTGGCCTCTACGAGAAATATATAGCATTCATAATAATGGTAAGCAGCAGGATTATCCCTCTTCTGTCAGAACCGATCAATACCGACTTGTGAAAGATAAAGACCAAAATATTGGCCTATATAATCTGATATCTGACCCAGGTCAGAAGGATGAAATCTCTTCACAGTTTCCAGAAGAAACAAAGACATTAGAAAGAAAATTAGAAAATTGGTATAAGGACGTAAACTTAAACGGAACCGCTCCTCCACTAATTGAGATAGGCCATTCAGAAAGTCTGAAAGTGGATTTGCCAGCACCAGAATCTAAGTTAGAAGGAAGTATCACATTCAAAGGAAGAATGGGTTGGGCGAATGATTGGATTATAAATTGGTCCTCTTCCGATGATACTGCAATCTGGAAGGTAGAAGTTGTAGCATCTGGGAAATACAAAATACGCGCCTTGTACGCAGTTCAAAAGGCGGGCCCTTCATTAATCATAAATTGCGGTGACCAAACGCTTAGCAAAGAGATCGCCCAATCTCATAACCCTTCCTTCCTTCCCAGTCCAGATCGCATTCCAAGAGGAGAAGTCTATCAAAAAGAATGGGCCAAGTTAGATATAGGCGCATTGGAATTAAAAAAAGGTTCTCAAAGCATCAGCCTTTCAACAAAGAATATCAACAGGAAAAATGGTTTAGAAATCAAAGGCTTAGAGTTGGAGCGCTTATGATTACATTCTGATTGTAGCAAGAAAACTATTTGAGCATGTTTTCAATTGCGATTGAGCCATGTATGCTGCAAATACCTCAGATAAAGAAAGGTCCTCCGTTAATTGTTTCCATTTGACTTAATTCTATTAGCGATACTAATGGTGATTAGAATCATACCTCATCTTGCTGCCGGTCATTGTAAGATAAGCATTAATAAACCACCTTACGGGCTACACACATTCTTTCAGATGTAAATATCTCCGTCGATAATGTGATTCAAAAAACAGGGGAAAAGATCATTTTGGGAATCCCCCTCGGTCTTGGAAAGCCCAATCAATTCGTCAAGGCCATTTATCAAAGGATAAAAACCGATACAAATCTTCACTTAACTATTTTATCAGCATTGACGCTCGAAAAGCTAAAAGTCTTTTAGTAAAACTATTTATGGAGCCTTTTGCAGAAAGAGTTTTTGAAAATTATCCGGATCTGGATTATGAAATCGATAGGACAACAGGCAATCTTCCTTCGAATATAAGGGTCATAGAGTTTTATTTTCCAGCTGGAAAGTTTATAAACAATCCACTTGCCCAACAAAATTACGTGAGCAGTAATTATACTCATGTCGCAAGGGACTTAATTGATAAAGGGGTCAATGTTATTGCCCAAATGATCACTCTATCTCCGGATCACAAGAGAGCCAGCTTAAGTTGTAATGCAGGCGTTACAACAGATATTCTCTCGTCTGTCTCACGTGATTCTATACTCTTTATAGGCAAAGTAAATAACAATCTTCCGTTTATGCATGGCGATGCTGACTTACCAGTATCTTCTTTTGATCATATTATTCAAAATACTGCGCTTGATTGTAAATTATTTGGCCCCCCGAAATTGAGTATTTCGGATGTAGACTATATGATAGGACTGCATGCCAGCACACTTGTTCGAGATGATGGAGAGTTGCAAATAGGTATCGGTGCCTAGGAGATTCATTGATTTATGCGCTGTGCATGCGACACGAAGAAAACGATCAGTATCGTGCGGTTCTCCAGGAGGTTGAAATAGAGAGAAAATTGGGAAATGAGATTTCAGATATCGGTGATTTAAACTCCTTTAAAACGGGTCTTTTTGGAGCAACTGAAATGCTGGTTGATAGCTTGATGTACCTTGTAGATAGTGGCATCATGAAAAAGAAAGTTTTTGATCATGTATTATTACAACGACTCCTAAATGAAGGTTTGATCTTGGAAGACAAGATTACACCGGATTCGCTTTATCTATTATTGGCTAGGGGTGCCATTCAGCCGAAGTTGACAAAGGAAAATTTTGAATTCTTGCAACGGTTCGGGGTTTTCAAAAAAAATCTGACATATAAATATGGCAACATATATTTCGAAGATCAATCCTTTATAGAAGCGGATCTTGACCAGAATCAATTCGTTGAAGCAATCATAGAAAAATGTATGGGAAACCGACTGATAAACGGTGCAATTATTCATGCCGATTTCTTTTTAGGCCCAACACAATTCTACGATTGGCTCAGAGAACTGCCCGAATGGAAAAGAAGTCTTATACATATGAAAAGTGTTCGGAAGATCAACCAGCTCTATGGTCATGAAGAGATCGACAGGCTTCATCGGAAGAATGCCCGTTTTGTCAACACATGTCTGATGATGACCTTGTCCGGTGCTGCTGTTTCGGACGGTTTAGAAGATGGTCGTGTCATCAGCGTTGTGGGAGGGCAGTATAATTTTGTAGAGATGGCCCAGGCGTTACCGGATGGTCGATCTATCTTGCAGCTGAGATCTACCCGAAGTACTGGTGCCAATGATCCCGTTTTAAATATTGTTTATAATTATGGACATATTACCATTCCAAGACACCTCAGAGACATCGTAGTAACCGAATATGGCATAGCTGATATTCGGTTACTACCGATGAAGAGATCATAGTGGCGCTTGTTAAAATCGCCGATTCAAAATTTCAAGAACTATTGATTTCACAAGCCAAATCATCGGGTAAACTTTCAACATCTTACGTGCTTCCAGAAGTATATAAAAATAACACTCCAGATCAAATTCGCAGAAAATTGGCTGGCTTTAAAAAGGATGAACTCTTCCCTGCCTTTCCTTTTGGTACTGCCTTTACAAATGAAGAACAAGTCCTGGGAAAAGCACTCAAATCATAAAAAAAGAGGATGGGCAATAACAAATCTAAAATTTACACTATAGTCCGAAGCTTGATGAGTAGAAAAGCCTTCTGATATCCTTCCTTATTTAAAGAGAATGCAATTGGACCAGCCCAAAAACTTTGAAGAGAGGCTTTATCAAAAATTGTTAGTCCATGAACTTAAACTATTACTCTAAGGATGCCTAATAGCTTCGACTCTGGTTTTGTCTTGGAATGAAATTTGATAAAATAAAATGTCGACATGGATCAGGGAATAGCGTTAGAGTTGTTGTAACTATATTGGAGGTTTGTACATTGAAGAAATCTGAATTAGAGAAAATGAATCATAAGTTAATACTAATAATCTTGCTTTCAATCTTCGGAGAGACTCAAGGATTTTCTCAGAGTAAGCATACATAAAAATATATCCCTCAGAGGAAGGGTCACTACTTTCAACAAAAGGCCGATTGAATCGGTACAGATATTTATCGACTTTGTCAAAACTTCTACTGAGACCAGTGAAAGAGGTTCTTACAAAACAAAACTAAGCCCTGACACGAAACTTATAACCGTCTATAGCCCAGAACATGGCTATATTAACTGGCAGTATACTGGCGAAAAGAAGATTGATTTTATCTTTCTTGACTTTAGTGTAGCTATTACGGAATCTGACTTTGCAGTATTAGGATACACGCTTGAAGTACCGAAGAAAAAAGAAAGAAATTGGTACGGAGAGTATAGTGCTGTATAAGAAATCTTAGATAAGCGATTCACTCAAGTAAGGCTCAACAATGGACAGATTATAGTAGGCCGAGGCGGCCCTCACTCCCTTAATGCAAATAAAGACCCTTTAATACTGCTTGACAATATTCCTATTCCAATCTCCTCTTTATCTTCCATCTCTACCTTCGATATCAAATCCATAAGAGTCATCCACAAGGGAAGCGAACGCTCAAAATATGGATTTCAAGGTGCGAATGGGGTCATACATATAGACCTAAAAACAGGCGGACAGGAAGGATAAAACAGTCCCATACTCGTATCAGTAATAGACGGTACAAATACATTATACCCTACTTATGAGAAAAGGATAATGGCAATTTATTGAATACCAAAACGTCTAATATTCGTCTTTTACATGTGAATTCACCCAGTTAAGGCATTTTTTGAAGTTTCTAAAAGTGTGCTCTTCCGGTATGAGATCTGGGAGTATATCGATCCGTTCCATCATGTATTTTGGTTGCTTTTGAATATTTACGAGAAGTACGTTCTTCCCATCTTTTTTCAGATCGACTAAGATATCTTCCAGTGCGTAGAGTCCAGATTGATCCATATATGGCACTTTACCCATTCTAATTATGACTGTCGAAGCTGTATCCGGAATCTGTTTAGAAAGCTGCTGAAAATCACTTGTGGACCCAAAGAAAAGAGGCCCTTCTATGTGCTTTATAAAAACTTCTTGTTGTAGCGTTTTCGGAAAATCATATTCATCTACCCACGCTTTTTCTTGTATCAAATTCGTAACATCTGATCTTTCTGCAGATAGATCTCCGATTTTCTTCATGAACATCAAAGAAGCGATCACAAGTCCGATTCCTACTGCGAATACCAAATTCCAAAATGTAGAAAGAAATAATACAACCAACATGATCATAACCTCCGAACTTAACTTCAACGGTCCGATACTCATATCTCTTGGTAGATTCGGTATTGCTTTAAGTCCCTTATAATCCATCACTCCGATACCTACAGTCACAAGGATTCCTGCTAATACGGCTGCTGGTATTTTGGATGCAATGGGCCCAATCGCAAGAAGAATAAATAATAGCATAATACCCGCCATCATTCCAGAAAGTCTCGTCTTTCCTCCAGCATTGATATTTACTACTGTACGGATGGTAGCTCCGGCACCTGGCAGTCCTCCAAAAAATGCTCCAATACTATTTCCGATTCCTTGGCCTATTAATTCCTTATTGGGTTTGTGTTTGGTTTTCGTCATGTTATCCGCAACAACTGAGGTTAGCAAAGAATCAATGGCCCCTAAGAGTGCTAATGTTAATGCCGTAAATATGTATGGCGCGACTTCTCCATAATTGAACTTCGTAAATATCCCCACATTAAAATTTGGTAGTCCGCTTGGAATCGCTTCTATAGAGCGGTAGTCCAGGCCAAAGCCAATTGCAATACCCGACATAATTACGAGTGCTACCAAAGTGCTAGGAATCACTTTCGTAATTCGCTTGAATCCATAAATGATAATAATCGTTCCGAGAGCAAGTAACAACTCTAACCAATTGATATTCTTCAACGCCCGAGGAAGAACCCTTATAGCTCCTGATACTCCTGAAGCTGCTTTTACTGCCAATGTTTGTGACTCATTCTGAATCTCTTTTGCTGTAATACTACTTCCTCTGCTGATGGTCTCTTTAAAGTCTTCCAATACTAAGATACCTTCGCCGGCTTCTTCTCTCAATATATTCTCTAAAATTAATTCCTCCGCATCGGGTTTGAATTGCTGAACAAACTCTACATCTTCCTTGGGATAGTATCCTATCGCAGGTAGTATCTGCGTTACCAATATTATTAGTCCTATCGCCGTCATAAATCCCGAGACCACTGGATACGGAATATACTTTATATACATACCTAATCCTAATACTCCTAATCCTACTTGAAAGATTCCTGAGAGTAAGAAAACTGTTAAAATTATAGGTAAAGCCTTCGTCACATCACCATCATGAGAGGCAATAATCGCTGCTATTACAACCATACTTACTGCCGTCATAGGGGCAGTCGGGCCTGATATCTGTGTGTTCGTTCCTCCAAAAAGTGCAGCAAAAAAACTAAGAATAATCGCTCCATAAAGCCCAGCAGCTGGCCCTAATCCTGAAGAAACCCCGAATGCCAGCGCCAGAGGCAAAGCAACAATTCCCGCGGTAATTCCTCCAAAGGCATCTCCTTTGAAGTTTGAAAATAATTTTTTCATAGTAATTTATGAGTTGAAATATTAACTCCATAGTGCTGACAACTTCTAATTATCACTTTGGAGACTGCGAAACTATTGGATATGATAAGTGTACAATCTGTACTTCAAGAGAAAAACTACACTTGTTTTGGAGGAGGTATCACCACTTTCAAATATGGTGTTGAGCTATATTGCATATACCCAAATGATGAAGCGGATATGAGCGAACCTTCTTCGTATTGACGTGGCCCTAATTGAGAGGCGATTTTTACTTCTGTATCTTCCTTAGCATCATGTGCCTCTCCTTCCTCTTCTTCTGCCATGCTACTCAAGATCATCACACTATCTTCTACAGAATATAATGCACATGCAAGTGGAAATATCAGCGCACTAACAAAGAGTATCACTGAGAAGGTCGTAAATAGAGATGTAGATCTAGCTTTCATTATTTCCAAACTCCAAAGTAATAACTTACACGTCATCAGTTTCGAAATTCCAGAATATTAACCTCCTTTTATGCTAATTGCCATCAGCAATCTTGAGCCTCGAACATAGCCATATAGATATCAGGCAAAAGAATATTGCAACATATGCCAACAGATAGTAGCGATGGTACAATCCATCTTCTCCTATGTATACGACCAAGCCACTAATTAAAGAAGCGATCGCTACGGCCATTTGCTGCAATGCGGACTTCATACTCATGAAACTTCCTCGGTTCTCATTGCCTACAGAGGCTGTAATCATGGTATTGGCAGGAATCATTCTACTGCTTGCAAAAATGAAAAACAACGTTGTAAAGATCAATGCATACCAGATAGGGCTTGCTCCCATGTGTGTTATTGCAATTGTCGGAATGAATGATAGGAAAATGGCTATTGAAAATACTTTCATTACGCCATACTTATCCGTTAATCTCCCTGCCAAAGGAGCAGAAAAGACCATTGCTATTCCCCCAAATAAAAATATTTGAGTGACTTCCATCTGCGTGAAGCCAACATTGCGAATCATATAAGGCGAGATAAAGGGAATAATCATAAAGTGTCCCAACACTAGTACCATTCCCAAGAGCAATGCCCTTAATTGATTATTATCAGATATCAATAGGGAAATCGTTCTCTTGATAGAGACCTCCTTCTGTTCTTCAAGATGCTTGGTAATATTTGGAAATTTCCAAATACTCAAAATCAACAGTACTGCTCCCAGACCCCCTAACACCCAAAATGGCATCCTCCAAGAATAGGTCGCTGCGAGATACAATCCAAACGGAACCCCTAATGCAGAAGCCGCCGAAAAGGCTCCCATCAAAATGCCCATTGCCTTTCCTCTTTCTTCAAATTGATACAAATCTGAAGCAACTGCAAAAGCCAGCGCTCCTATAACTCCACCAAACGCCCCGGTAACAAACCTAAGACTCACCAAGACATAAAATGAATTCGCAAAGCCGCATAGTAATGTACCTACTACAAATCCCGAATACAGAAGTATTAAAGAGTTTTTACGATCAAATCTATCTAAGTATAGAAAGGCCAAAATACTGGACCCTACTGCCCCTAAGGCATATGAAGATACCAAGTAGGAATATTCGTGTGCGTTGATATCAAATAGCTTGATAAAAATATCACCCATTGGCATTATCAACATCGAGTCAATAATGTGAGAAAAATTTATAATCGCAAGAGAGTAAAGGGCAAAAGATCTAGAATTCGGCACTCAGTTTAGAGTTTGTTATAGAAGTGATTTAAGACTTGGACTAATTGACGAGAATAACTGCTTGATAGTCAGGACGAAGCTCTTTTTCTTTTCATAGCCAAAGCTATGGGAATAAAAAAGCTCAAGTAACTGGCTGCCAATGAGTTGTTAGTAGTCATCTTGTTTAATTCTTATATCACTTCATTAATTGGTGTTTGAGTCGGTTGCTGTGAAATTTTATTTTAGCAAGGCTTGATAAGAGAGTATGGCCTTAGCTACACAAGAGAAGAACAACGATGCACAGGATATAATCTGTGCAAGTAGACCAAAGATTCAAATTATTACAAGCTCTTAATTCAATGACATAGATGGAAGCATGGAAACCGTATTGTAGAACATAAGTTCATCATAATCGAAATCCATGTAAGGTGTCATCGGCAGCATATCTATATAAGTCAGTAATTCACTCTCGCTCGAGGCTAAGAATACCCCCCACAATCGATGTCGATCCATAGATAAGCTGTAGGACAACAATTTGCCCGAGGTGAATAGGTCATCGAACTTCTGTTTCTGTTCTGGAACTAATGAGAACATCTCTTCCGTCATCGGTTGAGGTACATCAAACTCAACCATATATTGCTTTACAAAATTATCACTCTGGGCCATATGCTACAAAATTCATAGTCAATCGAGCATCCATCTCGCGGAACGGAACTCTTCTAAAATTAAATCTAATCTCAACGGTTATGAAATCATTAAACAAGATATCCTTTAACTCTGGAAGAGAGCTGAAAAGCCGCAACTCTTCCACACCACTAAATTGTACAACATCTTGATAAAATGCTTCTTTGTTGATATTGTTATCGTTCGGGTCTACTATATGAATTGCCACTTCCCGTACAATGCTCCAATCTATATTATCAAGTCTTGCTCTAATCTCCCCTCTTCCCGCATTTATATGATCTACACTGGATTCGCTAGAAGCATCGACATAATTCCTGTAGAATGTTGGAATACGTTCGTAAACAAAATAATGCGTGTCAAAGCTATTGAGCCCTGGAGGTATAGTGAAATTCACTTCCATCGGAAATGTAAACAAAGGGTCTGGTCCACTATCACATCCATTAAAAACGAATGCACTCAGGATTAGCCCTAAGAGAATACCATACCTTTTGAAAAGAAGAATCATAAAAAGTGATTTAAGAACTGGGCTGATTGACAAGAATAACCCCTTGACTGTAAGGACGAAGCTCATTTTTCTTTGCGTAGCTATGGGAATAAAAAAAACTAAAGTAGGTGGCTGTCAATGACTTGTTCATAGTCGTCTTGTTTAGTTTTTAAATAACTCCTAAAATTAAATGATAGAATCGACTAAGTTGTTGTGCTGACTATGTGGAATCGTCACAGAAAAAATACTTTTGTAATTCAATTTACATTGAAGTGAAATACAGAAGATTTACAACAGACGAATTAGTAGGCTTGGAGGAAGACTTCTCCAAATACCTCGTTATCAATGGTATCACCAGTGATGATTGGCTACGCTTGAAATCCTCTGAAACGCAAAAGGCTGAGGACATCATAGATACTTTTAGTGATGTCATCTGGCAATCCATCTTGCGAAAAGCGCAGTATATAGACCTGTATGAAGCGCAGGTAATCACTTCTTACCATTGTGATGCTGAAGCCATTACCATGTGCGGCTTATTTACAAAGGATGCATCTTTTGATTTTACCACAGCGGAAAGTATCGCATTGGCGCGGAATGCCCCTCCCAAAGACTTAGAATATTTCTCTTCTAAAAAAGTGTACACCAAATCCCGAGAGGAAGAAATCTATGATCTCATCTTTCGTGGAGGCCAAATCTCAAAAGGAGAGCTCTACAATTCATTAGAATCATCCAAATAAAGATAATTCACATAGCTTTGTAGGCGATTATGGCAACACCACAGACAATAGCATTTCATACGTTGGGCTGCAAGCTCAATTTTTCGGAGACTTCTACGATTCGTAGGCAGTTCGAAGATCGAGGTTATGGTACTGTCAACTGGGAAGCACCTGCAGATATTTATATTCTGAATACATGCTCTGTTACGGATTTTGCGGATAAGAAATGTCGGAGTGCTGTGCGGAAAGCCCTGCGTCAAAGACCAGAAGCACGGATCGTTGTAATCGGTTGTTATGCACAATTAAAACCTGATGAGATAGCGGAAATCCCAGGAGTTGATCTCGTACTCGGAGCGGCTGAAAAATTCAATGTCCACAACTATATAGACAGCCTGAGCAAGACTACTGATAAAGGAATGGTTCAAGCTGGAGCGATCCAAGAAGTAAATTCTTTTGAAGATGCTTTCTCATTCGGAGATCGAACCCGCACATTTCTAAAAGTCCAAGATGGATGTGATTACAAATGTACCTTCTGTACGATTCCACAAGCTCGGGGCAAAAGCCGAAGCGCGAGCATTAATAAGACCATCGCCAATGCTACTGAAATAGCAAGCAAAGGCGTCAAAGAAGTCGTCCTCACAGGTGTCAATATCGGAGATTACGGAATAGATGTTGAAGGAAATAGACAAGCTACTTTTCTTGACCTTGTCAAAGAACTTGATCAAGTAGAAGGTCTCGAAAGAATTAGAATATCAAGCATAGAACCGAACCTCTGTTCTGATGAGATTATAGATTTCGTTGCTGGGTCCAACAGATTCGTTCCACACTTTCATATGCCCCTTCAGAGTGGCTCAGATCGAATCCTCGGATTGATGAAGCGTCGCTATAGAAGTGAGCTTTATAGAGATCGTGTGCGTCATATCAAATCTGTCATGCCACATTGTTGTATCGGAGTTGATGTAATCGTAGGATTCCCTAGAGAGACAGATGAGGACTTCCAAGAGACCGTTTCTTTTTTAAAAGAACTGGATGTCAGCTATCTCCATGTATTCACCTATTCCGAAAGAGCGAAAACTCCAGCCGCTGATATGGAAGACCCCGTTCCTATGCATATCCGTAAAGAGCGTAATGAAATCCTTCGTCAGGTATCAGAAAAGAAGAAACGCGCATTCTATGAACAACATCTTGGCCAAGAGAGAATCGTTCTCGTTGAGCAATCCAAAAACCCAGAACGTCTAACAGGATTCACGGATAATTATATCAAGGTTGAATTGTCTCCATCTCAAGGTTCTGTGAATGGATTGGTTTCTGTAAACCTAAAGGAGATTAATGAGCGTGGCCTTGTCGAAGTTGCATCGTAAGATATTACTATTACTGAGTTCAGTCAGCAAGTGATTCATCTCCTATAGATTACAGAATACTTGTTTCCGTTTCTCAGAAATCTTATTCTTAGATAGGTTTCGTATATTGAAAATATTGCAGGGATCTAGTCCCAGAGCTGCAATTTTTGTCAAAAAGCCTTCATTATGAATAACCAAAGAACCAATGACTAAGTTCTTTACAAAAATTAGACAATGATTACTAAGAGAAAAAAAGATTAGTAAATACTTAGTTTAAGCAATTGGAGAAATTTTACTTGTAGTAATCAGAATACTAATTGCGCTTCAAATTAATAATTGGAACGAAAATGAAAAACAAAAGAAATTTGCAAGTAAGATCCTAAATGATATCAAGATTTCAATAAAGGGAAATTTATTTACATTGAAT
The DNA here is from genome assembly GCA_047634015.1 of Saprospiraceae bacterium. Classification (GTDB taxonomy): domain Bacteria; phylum Bacteroidota; class Bacteroidia; order Chitinophagales; family Saprospiraceae; genus JAJRXG01. Next base: position 846 of record JBLIDB010000036.1, on the reverse strand, counting down.
TTTTCCATAGATTATAATGAAGTTGGTATTCAATCAGCAGAAATGATTTTATATCAATTAGATAAAAATATTTCATATCACGATTCTCTGGATATTCATTTCTCGAAAGCAGTAGGTTATTGTACTCCTATTCTAAGAAATGTAGGATACGAAAGTCTAAAGTCTTATGGCCCAAATATCTTAGTAAATGATTCTCTCTTGAGGAAATTGGATATATATAATGTGGGGTTTATAGAAACTTTGATACTTCGGCAAGAGAATTATTTTTATAACACAGCATCGCCGATTTTAGTAGAACTATTTGAGACAGTCGCCATGCGTACTGATATGAAACCATTGGATTATGAAGAACTAAAAAAAAATCAAGAAAATATCGCACCATTCTTAATTCATGTATTGCCATTAAAAAAGATCAAATTAAATGGTGCAAACTGTGGCTCCAAAGAATAAGAGATGTTGGAAAAATGATTGATGAAAAACTGAAAAATCAATAACAAAGGGCTAACCGTGTAGGCCTCTAAAAAAGGGTTTTACTCTTGCCTATACCAGAAATAGACTAATCAGCCCTGCGGCTGCAATGTCACATCTCCCAAAAAATGGTTTCCATTTGCCCATTCAATCTCCGCTTACCATATATAAATTCCGAGTTTTCTGGATTAGGATAAACATGGCAACTTAAAGCATCAGAAGGTGACTATGAATAAGATGCGCTATTATAATTTCGCTTGACCAATGAGTTCATAGATCAATGGTTCGGTAATAAATCATATAATAAAAAAGTAAATGCGTAAGTTGGGCTGACCAACCTGTAATCAAGCTTCAACCATGATTACCCAAGACGCATTT
>JBLIDB010000035.1:0-27970 GCA_047634015.1 Saprospiraceae bacterium | reverse complement strand
GTAAAGACCATGGATCCATCCATCATTACATATGTGGGGTCATCTTTTTTTGTTGATGAAAGGGTGGGAAGTATAGACTCACAATTGGATGATATCAACTGTTCCATCGCCTGCCCATAGTGCAGCGATATGCGTTGTATCTGCATCGCATTTACATCCAGTCCTAAAAGCCTCCTTATAAGTTGAGCGGCTTCTTCATATACCATACTTTGACCCGTAAAACTCATGATATCCTGCATATGGGCACTCACGCCAAATTTGCTTGACTTTGGACATAGTTGATGCTTCTTACTGAGTTCTATTTTCCCAAAAGTAGTTAGGACTTTTTTTTACCATTGCGACTCTTCGGCAATCCCCCTGAAGATCGTTGTAACACCTTTTGACCATAGGAACGAGCTAGGTTGATCACCCGTTTCTCATATTCAATAGGACAGTCAATTTGTGACTGGTCGTTGATAAAATCTGTAAGTTCTTGTTCTATTGTTCTCAGGATGGACGATACTATCTGTTTAGTTTCCATCGCTGAATTAGGTTTGTTAAGGCTAATTTACAACTTTGTGCAATTTGTTACACACACGAATCAACAAACATTGCAAGAAGTATTTTACAACTGCTACCTTTGGTGTATGCGAGTAATTATTTGGTATTTCTTTTTAGGCCTCGGATTTTTCAGCGCATGTATTCCTGAGCGTGAATTGGGAATAGAGATAGACGTACAGAGTTTAAATATTACCACCAATAACAGTCTTGCACCCAATCTATTTCGTTCGCCAAGTGACCTTTTATATATGACGTGGATAGAAATCGTGAATGATTCTTCTTACAGTTTGCAATACGCAACGTTTGGAGAGGAGGGCTGGTCCAAACCCAATGAAATTATAAGTGCCACCAATTGGTTCGTAAACTGGGCGGATATTCCAGCATTAGTAACTTATGACGATAAGCATATTGCGGCTCACTGGTTGCAGATGAGTGGAGATGGAACATATGACTACAGCGTTCAAGTGACTCTATCTAAAGATGGAGGACAGAACTGGAGTAATCCCATTATTCCACACCAACAAGAAATTCCTGCTGAGCATGGATTTGTTTCTATGGCGCCTTTAGATGATAGACATTTTCAAATTGTATGGTTAGACGGCAGAAATACAAAGATTGGTACAGGAGAAAGTGATGGACATGATCATGGTGGCGGTCAGATGACATTGCGGTCAGCGGTCTTAGATTATGAAGGGAATATTACTGAAGAGCACGAAATTGATGGCCGTGTTTGTGATTGTTGCCAGACGGATTTGATCATTGATGGAAATATTCCAATTGTGATTTATCGCGATAGATCTCCTTCTGAAGTAAGAGATATAAGTATCTCACGATACTATGATGATAAGTGGACAGAACCAGTCAAAGTTCACAACGACGAATGGACTATTAATGGATGTCCTGTCAATGGTCCTGCTATTGCTTTAAATAATGAAGAGATCGGGGTCGCATGGTATACGGCATCTGAACAAGCTCCAAAAATTCTAATTGCCAGCTCTATAGATGGTGGAAAGAACTTTAGTGAACCAGTTCAGATTGATCAAGAGAATCCAGTAGGAAGGGTGGATTTAATTCATTGGAATGATGGATTCATGGCATCTTGGGTAGAAAGTAAGAATGATGAAAGCTTTCTGATGATGAGCTACTACCAAGATGGGATTGTAACACAGACCTATGAAATAATGCCTTTGAATGCATCGCGAAGAGGAGGCTTCCCAATAATAGAGCCTGTAGAGGATGGTATTATTGTTGCTTGGACAGAAGTAGGTAAGTCAAAGACAAGCGTTCAATCTCAAAAGATAGTTTTTGAAGGCGTAGAGAAATAGTAAAAAATCGCCTTGTCACTTCCTACATGTCTTCAGGTAAGTAGGAGATCTCTTTCTTTCTCTGATTTTATTAAAAATACTCGTCAGAGCTATGCTAGGTTTTTTATCGGAGGACAAAATAGTTTCACCAAAAAATAGCAACTTATTTCTTTATCATTCCTTGGTGTCATAATTCAGATCTTTTAACGTTTGTATTCGAGTGATGAGAAAATATACCCTATTCATATTAACATTGATATTACCTGTCCTGCTTTCTGCACAATCATTCGTGTTAGCAGATATCAAAGTGAGCGACGCTACAAAAGAGCTGGGTCTTGCATTTGCCGGGGGAATTCGAGCTCCGCAGTTCAATCGTGTAGATATTGATCTTGATGGCGAGGATGACTTATTGATCTTCGATAGGGAAGGAAATGTCCTTATACCTTTGATCACTCAATCTGATGGATCGTATAGATTTGATCCAACATACAGAAAGACTTTTCCAGCTATAGTTAGTTGGATCATCATGCGAGATTATAATGGGGATGGTATTAAAGATATATTCTGTGCACCTATAACTATAGGGATTCCTGGTGTACAAGTGTATAAGGGAGTGATAGAGAATGATGTGCTTTCTTATGATTTGATAGAATTCGAAGATTTTGATTTTGATATTCTTTACTATCCACTTGGATCATCATTTTCGCAGATTTACGTAAGCCCAGTCGATATACCAGATGTTAGAGATGCGGACGGAGACGGAGATATGGACATTTTGGCTTTTGAACCAGCAGGGAGTACGATATTCTTATTTCAGAATATGTCGGTGGAGAGAGGCTTACCTCTGGATCAACTTGAATATACAGTAGGGGAGCAGTGTTACGGAGATCTCGTAGAGAGTGGATTCTCCCAAGCAGTATCTCTGAGCCCTGATCCTGGCACCTGCGCATCATTTCTTTGGGATTCTGATGAAATTCTCGCAGAGATAAGACATGCTGGTAGTACCGTTACAAGTTATGATCTTACAGGAGACGATTTGGATGATTTAATTCTCGGAGATGTATCCTATAATGGATTAATCATGTTGGGCAATGGAGGTACTAACGAAACGGCGTGGATGAATACCCAAGAGCTTGGATTTCCAAAGAATGGAGATGAAGCGGTGAGTATTGAGTTATTTGTGGCCTCAGCATTTGAAGATATAGATAATGATGGAGCAATAGAATTAATAGCATCACCAAATAGTCGATCTAGTGGGCAAGGAGAAAATCACATCTGGGCATATGATCTATCAGCTGATGAAAATGGAATTACTCAATTTACGCTTAAGTCAAAGAATTATCTGGTAGATGATATGATATATACCGGTAGAATGAGTGCTCCGATGTTCTTTGATTACAATGCTGATGGACTTATAGATATGCTTATCGGGACAAGTGGAAAATCCCCTGATGGGATTAGCATCGACCCTCGAATGATTCTATATGAGAATAAAGGGACAAAAGAGCTTCCAAGCTATGAGTTGGTGAATAATGATTACCTCAATATGTCTTCATATGCTTCTACGTCTAGACATTTTGCGCCAGCTATCGGAGACATAGATGGAGATGGAGATTTAGATATGGTAATAGGAGATGAAACAGGACGCGTGTATTATGTAAATAATGCTTCGAGTGAACCAGGTCAACTTTCATTTACAACTCCTACATATGATCCTTGGGGAATAAGAGTAAGCGCTTGGGCTAAACCGAGTATTATAGATTATAACCAAGATGGACTTGGAGATTTGGTGTTAGGAGAGCAGAATTTTAATTCTCAGGATGGCACCTTAGGAAGTATCAATTATTTCCAGAATCAAGGTAGTGTTCGTAATCCCGTGTTTAATTCTGATGTCACAAAAGAGCCCAATAGTCCTATTCTTGGAGAAGTATATACCAAGGAATCAGGATTCATCAATAACTATAGCGCCCCTACTTTCATAGACCTAGGGGATAGATTTGTATTTGCTACAGGTACTGAGAATGGTTCCGTCTATCTCTATGATAGTATCGGTTTGAATATGAATAATCAATACGAATTGATCAGCAGTCAATTAGGAGAAGTAAGAGAAGGGGCTGTATCAGTACCTGCATTTGCAGATATAGACAATGATAACTTGATGGAAATGGCCATCGGGACACGTCGTGGAGGGATCGCTATCTATGAGACTAATCTTCAGATCGACCTTCCTTCTCCTACTATCGAAATAATTGCTGATAGTAAAAACGTGAGTATCTCACCTAATCCTTCACCATCCTTATTCAATATTAGTCTTAGTGTTATAAGCTGTGATCCTTGTACCATGCAAATATGGAATGTGGATGGGAGAAAGTTACAGGACCGAAAATTATCACAAGAGGAATTTGATATTGACCTTTCTAACTACGCATCGGGAATCTATATCATGCATTTACTTGAAAGTGATAGAGTTCATGTTTCCCAATTAGTTAAGATATCACCATAGTCACGATGTTGACACCAGCCATGCTCCTTCATATGGAGAAAATGAACTTACTTAGTGTCTTGATTCAACTAATATTCTTTTCATGAGGATTTTATTCATTATATCGCTTTGTCTCACACTTTATTCTTGTTCTGAGAATAAAGAGTATGAAAAGGGCATAGCTAATCCAGACATACTTCATCGAGCGATGAATAAGTATTCGGAAGTAATCGTATATGACATATTCTCTCCTCCTCAGGCAAGTCGTAATTATGTTTATCCGAGTATCGCCGCTTACGAAGTGATGGCTGCCGGAAATGCAGATTATAAAACATTAGCAGGACAGCTTCATGAGCTAAAAGTATTACCTGAAGCACCAGTAGAATCCTATAGTACAACGATCGCCGCATTGGAAGCATTTTTTATAACTGCAACGCATTTTATATTTTCTGAAGAGAGATTAGTGAAGCACCATAAGGAAGTACTGGAAAAATTAAAAAAAGAAGTTCCAAGAGGCGATTACAAACGTTCTGTCGCCTATGGAAGAGCAGTGGCAGATCATATTATTGCTTGGTCCGATGGTGATAACTATAAGCAGATTAGAACTTTTCCGAAGTTTTCTATAACGCAAGATCCAGCAATGTGGAAGCCTACACCTCCAGGGTATATGGATGGGATTGAACCACATTGGAGGGAGATTCGAACCTTCGTAATTGATTCAGCCAATCAATTTGTTCCTGCTCCTCCGACTGCATTTGATTTATCCGAAGGAAGTCAGTTTTACAAAGAGACAATGGAAGTCTACGAAGTAGGAAACAATACCGATGATGAACAAAAGGAGATTGCCAGTTTCTGGGATTGTAATCCTTATAAACTCAATGTTACGGGACATGTCATGCATGCCACAAAGAAGATTACTCCGGGAGGGCACTGGATAAGTATTATCGCAATCGTGAGTAAAAAAGCACAAGCAGACCTTGCCAAAAGTATAGAGGCTTATACATTAACTTCTATAGCATTGGCGGATGGGTTTATAGCATGTTGGGATGAGAAGTATCGCAGTAATCTTGTGCGTCCAGAGACGGTGATTAATGAGCATATAGATGAGAACTGGGTGCCATTCTTACAGACGCCTCCATTTCCAGAACATACAAGTGGCCATAGTGTAATTTCGAGAGCGGCTGCAGTAGCTTTGACAAGTATTTATGGTGATAATTTTGCATTTGATGATAATACGGAAGTGCAATATGGTATTCCAATTAGATCCTTTAAATCATTCATTCATGCTTCTGAAGAAGCTGCAGTAAGTAGACTTTATGGAGGAATTCATTATCGACCTGCTATAGATGTCGGTGTCGAACAAGGACAGAAGGTTGGAGATTTTATTGTGGGTACATTGAAGTTAAAGGAAGGATAGGGATCTTGAAGAAAAACATTTAAATTATCCTATACCCCAAGGCTATATCGAGTATTCGATCTTCCTTGAAGAAAGATTTATTGGAATCTAATCCAAGAGCAATTATAGACTCTTCCATAGATTGCTCATAATGAGACAAGCCAAATTCTGGAGACATTCCAATCATCTCAGATCCATTCAATTCTATATTATACTTATCAGTAACCTCTCTTACATAATTCATTAGTGTAATCATACTTATAGCATGAATATCATAGATATTCATGGATATCTGACAGTTCCCATATTCTTCCATATTCCAAGCTAAGAATCTCACATCTTTAATTCTTGGATTTCTCTTTCGGAGTGCTCTGAGATCTTTTGCGATTAACCTTGTAATAGAAATGTCTTGAGTCCTAACATTTATATTGAATGCTATCATTATGGGCCTAACAGTAACACAAGAGATCCCTTGTGAAGCATGTGCTTGATTTGGTCCGTAGTTGATTTTAATTTCTTCTTTTTTTAATCTCTTTTGCAAATTTAAAACCCCTCCTTTTCTAATATGAGCTAATGTCATTAAGGGAGGATTGCTGCTTAATTCACCATATGCAATAATTGAAATATTATATGTGCTTGCGATGTAATTGGAGAATCGGTTAATGATAGCACGTAATTCCTTGAGGGTTATACCTTGCATTGGAATAAATGGAATTACATCCATAATTCCAACGCAGGGATGAACGCCTTGATATTTATGAATATCAAAATACGAAAGTGAATAAATTATAATTTTTTCTATTGCATTCATTACGTCTTCAACACCTCCTAAAATTGTAAATACGGTACGGTGCGCATCCCAACCGATATCACGATGTAACAATCGGCACCCTTCAGTTTCTTCAATTAGTGAAGAAACTTCAATGATTTTGGTGAGATCTCTTCCCTCACTTAGATTCAACACGCACTCGATTAGCTGTTGCGATTTAATACTCACGGAGTAATTGATTTTACGAATGGCTAATGTAAGTAACTGTGAAATAAAAAGTTGGTGATTTCGACGCGTTTATTTTGGTCTTAGTGATTGCTTAAATGAAGGATAATTGTTGATAATTTATCTGAATTAAAGTGAAAAACAAGGTCAAAAGAGGTTTCCAAAAGTGATAAGTTGTCTTATTACCATCCGTAAGTTATTATTTCACTGTTCCTAAGCTTGATTAACAATATATTGGGACATGATTTTCCCTATAGGTGATACGAATGTAATTGGAGGCCATAAGCCTTATTTCTGCTACGCGTTTATAGCTATAAATGTGATCGTCTTCCTCATACAAATTTCTATTCCAGGGAATCTGATTTGTGACTACGCAGCCATTCCTGGAGATATAAGGCAGGGTGATGGGTACTTCACGATTCTGACAAGTATGTTTATGCACGGAGGATGGATGCATCTGATTGGGAATATGTTATTCCTTTATGTCTTCGCCGATAACATTGAAGCAGTTATTGGTAATGGTCGATTTGTGGTCTTCTATATATTAGGCGGTATTGCAGCCTCCGTACTCCATATAGGAATTGAAACTTGGTATTTTGACGCATCATCAGGGGTAAATTGCTGTAAGCCTTGTATGGCAGATATTTCATGCGCAGATGATGTTATGGCCTGTGCTGGGTTTGTGCCCTCACTTGGAGCAAGTGGCGCGATCGCTGCCATATTAGGAGCCTATATTGTTTTATTTCCTCGTTCTCGAGTAAAGATGTTTGCTGTGATTACAACTTTTAAGATCCCTGCAATCGCATTCTTGGGGTTTTGGTTTGTAGAACAATTGTTTGCCGGAGTTGGCTCTCTTGGCGGTGCTTTAGGAGGTCAAGGTGGAGTTGCATGGTGGGCGCATATAGGTGGATTTGTTTTTGGACTTATTTTCGGATGGTTGAATAAAGCCAGTATCCAGAGCATACTGAATGAGAAGTCAGAATTCTCTTAAAGAGCTTGTTAATATTAACTGTGTCTGCGCTCTATGCAGTAGTTTTTGTAATAAACGTTTAATATTTCCTTCCATCCATCGTGCAACGATTTGAAACTTTTTTCTTGGACATCACCAATAAAATCACAACTGTATATCACCTTAGTTTGACCTTCACAATGGGCTTCGAAGGAGAACTTCTCCATAGTAATTGCGGGCCCCCCAAATTCACGTGATAGATTCCCTCGGATTAGTAACCACTCATTGTATTTTACTCCGATGACATCTCCCCAGATAAGTCCACCACCTTCTCCATAATCTTCGTATACATGTCCACCTATATATGTATCAATGGTAAATCGCTTAGTTGAAGAAGAAGTATGGAAATCCTTCGTCCACCAACCATTCGTCTGATTAAAATAATACTCCCAAGCATGTGATTGATCCTGTTGAACGATTACAGACACTTCAAATGATTTCTTCATACTGAGACTTATTTGGCGTCCAAAATAAGAAGTAATTGATGAAAAAACTCATTGCTCTTTACAGGCAGCTTGAATTGATACCAAGCACGTAGTTATGAACCATATCTACTTCGACTGCAGTGGCACTTCCAGAGAAGCCTTCTATCATTTCATTTTTCAAATATTCTCGTGAATATTCGGTAAGCGGTTTTGAGATGGGCATATAACTCCAATGCCAACATTCCTCTTCATATCCATTCCTACCATCATTTTTGGTAGTATAAGGCTGACAGAATCCAAATGTACTGGCGTTGTACTGCATCCACTCATATAGCTTTGCGCCTTTACCTTTTTTAAAATAGTCGTTATTAAAACTATTAAAATCTATATCTGTCCCCCAATGGTGACGAGAGGTTCCTGGCATGGAACTATACAATAGAATTTTTTTCGCTCGTGTAATAGGATTTTCAATTTCCGCCCCATTGATACCACCTTCTAATAGGGTCTTGCCTGTCCATTTTCGTTCCCAAATACCCTTTTGATAATCGAAATTACGAGTAGCACTTTTTATTATAAGCGTATGTCCAGCCTTCTGCGCCGCATCATACATTTGGCGAAAGGCGGCATATGTACCTTTTCTCAAGAGTAAGCCTTCGCGATCTGCATACTTCCTATCTATTATTTCAAAATCATCATGTTTAGAAGGATCGAAGTGACCTGTAACATACTCTTTTGAGATCCAACTGGGATGAGATATAGGAATTGGTTCCTGAGTTTTTACCTCATCCGGTGTAGGTTTCCTTCCATCACATCCAACGAAAAGAGAACCTACAACGATAACAATTATGCTAGCTATAATCTGCATCCTGGCCATTGGGCTTATCATATTCGAAAGGGTCGGAACTCGCACCATATCCAAAACTATTATTTTTCTTGATTATAGGCGGCAATTCTGCAGGCATAGAATCTTCCCAATCTCCCTCAGATCCAGAAGTAATTGCGCCAAAAACTTTATAAGGGATAATATTAAATAATTCGGTATCTGGATTTTCGACATTAACTATCTGCTTACTTTTCACAAGATACTGATAGAGGAAGTGTATTTCATCTGGGACGGGTAGATCTTCTACGCGCAAGAGAGCATCCCCTTCACGTTCCAGTGCTGGGTAGGCAAAAACCGTTATTCCACTACCAAATAATTCCCCAAATGCCGTAAGTAATCTGCCATCCTTATTAGATTCATATTTCTCGCGGAGTATCACAGCAAGTTCATGTACTCCTATTACGATTCCCAATCTCCCAATCTTGTGATCAGAAAAATAGCTTATCAGTCGCTGGTGATTACTGCAATCTGAGATAATTACAGTGAGTCCTAAGGCGCACAGCATCTCCGTCCGATCCAAATAATCGCGAATTTCTAATTCCCCAAAGCGTTGAAGATTGTCTATCGTAATCTCTGCTACAAGGCGGCATTTTTCAGGATCTCCTGTAGCTTTGAATTGAACAAAAGATTTATTGAATGCATCTTGAGTTACTAAAGTTGGTGGGCGGAAGTGGCCTCTAACTACCATAAGATCTTTACGATACAAGAATTCCGATGCATGTATGCTCCTTTTATTCTGATCAAAAATAGCGACTTCAGATAGATCGTATTTGACTTGATATAAGCATAGTAGGCGGTTATCATATTTTTCAAAAGCCGCACCAGTTGTACGAATCATATCAATCTTAACACGACTCTTAAGTCCATCTATTAGAGATTGTACGAACAATTCAGGATCTTCTCGATTGTAGTAACAAGCGTAGATAAGATTGACGCCAAGTATGCCTATGGCCTCTTGTTGTTGGCGATTGTTTTTATCCAGCATCTTGACATGCATTACGATGTCACTGGCGGAAGCTCCTTCTTCATGCTGGAATCGCATACCCATCCAACCGTTTCCTTTGATGGTGCGAGAATAGTTTATAGCTGAAACTGTATCTGCGAATACGAAATATTGAGCATCTACGCGTCCTTCCATTAAACGCTCTTCTATGAGCTGATATTCATGGTCCAGCATCTTGTAAAGCCGACTTTCACAGACATACCGTTGTTTCTCTTCTGCGCCATAAATCTCATCAGATATAATCTTGTCATAGGCAGACATCGTCTTAGCTACGGTTCCTGCGGCAGCCCCTACTTGGAAGAAGTTACGTGCTACCTCTTGCCCAGCGCCGATCTCTGCGAAGGTACCATATATGCGGTCATTGAGATTGATCTCAAGGGCCTTCTGCTCGGTTTTTACTACTTGTCTTTCACTCATTAACATTCAATTCTTCTATTCTAAATTAGAATTCTATAGTATTCCATAGGAATCTTTACTCAAAATAATATTCCCCTTATCATCTAATCGATCCAAGATAAAGAGTCTCATTTGAATGAGCGCTACGGTGGCACTGTATCGGATATTGAGATCTCGGTTTTTCACGAGTTGCCATTTTTTAGCAACTATGCGATCTTTGTTTCCTACTGCGACCCAAACCGTACCGACAGGCTTCTCTTCACTGCCTCCTCCAGGTCCAGCAATACCGGATACTGCTACAGCAACATCTACTCCGAGTCGCTGAATGGCTCCTTTAACCATCTCAGTTACAGTTTGACTACTAACAGCACCATGAGTTGTCAAAGTGTCGGAACCTACATCAAGCACTTTTTCTTTTATATTGTTGGAATAGGAAACTATACATCCTTCGAAGTAGGCAGATGACCCTGGAATACTGGTTATAAGCTGAGCGATCTTTCCTCCTGTACAACTCTCAGCGGTGCCGATTTTTAAATTTTTCTCTTTACAAATATCCCCAATTACCTCTTCTAATTCCTTATCCTGAATTGTATATAACCATGGATTTACTCTTTGTTCAATTCGTTTGGAATAAGAACCTAAAATGGATTCTAATTTGGTGAGCTGTTCTCCTTGAACTGTTAAGCGTAATTTAACACTGGCCAATCCCGGCAGGTATGCGATACTTAATTCCTCAGGAAAGTCTGTAACGATATCTTCTATCTTCTCTGCGAGATATGTCTCTCCAACTCCTGCAGTTCTTAGTATACGATGTTTAATATGAAAGTGCGGAGCAAGAGCCTGTATCATTGTTAGTCCCTGATCCGTCATTATACCTTTCATCTCATGAGGAACACCAGGCATCGATAGCATCTTGGTCCCTTTGTAATCAAACCACATTCCAGGAGCGGTACCTCTTTGGTTTGTGATAAGGTCTACGGTATCTGGCATCATACATTGCGCTCGATGCGCTTCAGTAGTTTTTCTACCTATTCTGGAAAAGTAATTATCAATACGCTCAAAAGTCGCTTGGCTGAAATGCATTCCTACTTCCATAAAATCTGCGATAGCCTTCTTCGTAATATCATCCTTCGTTGGGCCTAAACCACCTGTAACAAGAACAATATCAGATGAAGAAACAGCACGATCTAAAGCATCGATTATATCTATATGGGTATCGCCCACAGCGATACGCTCTTTGACAGCAACACCGATTTTGGATAGTTCTTGACCGAGCCATGCTGAGTTCGTATCAATCGTCTGTCCATAAAGTAATTCGTCTCCGATCGTTATAATTATAGCTTGTGTTCTCTTCATATGGGCTTACTAAATGAAATCTCTCCTAAATTAAATGTTCGATTACCTTGGTTTGTTTCTATAATAAGTCTACCAAAAGCATCTATAGTTTTAATCACTCCTCTTACTTCTTCATTTCCTAAATAGAATACCGTTGAGATATCTTTCTTATAAAGTAAATCGACATAACGTTCTATAGCAGTATCTGGTTCTGACTTGATGATCTGATATTCAATTTCTAAATTAAAAAAGAGTTTTTGCTTAACCTGTGTTAGATCGATTTTAGCTTTTGAAGCCAAGTTTAAGGAAGTCGGATTCTGCACATCATCGGGCCAGATTCGCTGATTGACATTAAGGCCGATTCCTACGATACTATACTGTATTTTCTTTCCTTGAATTCCATTTTGGATTAGAATTCCAGATATTTTCTCCCCTTCGACATATATATCATTGGGCCATTTGACTTCAACCTTTTTGGTTGTGTATTCTTGGATAGTCTGAGTTATAGCAAGGGATGTCATTACGTTGAGTAGAAACTGCCGCTCTATTGCTAACCATTCTGGCCGTAGAATTACAGAAAGAGTAATATTCACTCCCGCAGGACTCCACCATCGGCGATCCTTCTGGCCATGGCCATGAGTCTGATGTGCGGTGTCTATGACGGTTCCAGCAACAGGCTTCTTATTTGCAATGAGCGACGCAGCATAGATATTGGTGGAGTCTAAAGATTCAAAGAAATATGTAGGCTGCCCAATTTGCATATTATTCAGCGGCAGCCTTCTTATACATCTTGTCGCGCATAGCTTTAATCTCCTCAGATCTTATGTAGTCATCATAAGACATCAATCTATCTATGATCCCTCCCGGTGTCAATTCAATGACTCGATTGCAAACCGTATCCAGCAACTGATGATCATGAGAAGTCATTATTAGATTTCCTGGAAATTCATTGAGTGCATTATTCAAGGCTGTAATAGATTCCAGATCTAAGTGATTAGTAGGTTCATCCAACAATAGAAAGTTAGGATTCTTCAACATGATTTTAGAAAGCATGCATCTTACTTTTTCTCCTCCCGAAAGCACACTTGATTTTTTGAATACTTCCTCACCTGAGAACAACATCCGTCCCAAGAATCCGCGAATGAATTGCTCATCCTTGTCTGAAGAATATTGTCGCAACCAATCCATTAATTCTATATCCTGAGCTTCCGAAAAGAATTCGTGATTCTCATTAGGGAGATAATCATTTGTGATGGTTTGTCCCCATTCTATAGTTCCAGTATCTGTTTCTTGCTTTCCAGCGAGTACGTCATAAACTGCTGTGATCGCTGAAGAGTCGCGTGCTATCAGAGCAATTTTCTCACCCCTATTCATGATAAATGAAAGGTTAGAGAATAATAATTCTCCAGTTTCTCTGCTCTTACTAAGATTATCTACGCGTAATATTTGATCCCCAGGCTTGCGTTCAGGATTGAAGTGAATAAAGGGATATTTACGAGTAGATGGCTTAATTTCATCGATACTTAGTTTTTCTAATGCTTTCTTTCTACTTGTTGCTTGTCGAGACTTAGAGGCATTGGCAGAGAAACGCTGGATAAATTCCATCATCTCCTTTCGCTTCTGCTCCGTCTTCTTGTTCTTATTAGCGGCCTGTTGCGTCATCAATTGACTGGATTCATACCAGAAGGTATAGTTTCCCGTATAGATCTTGATTTTATTATAATCTATATCCACCATATGCGTACAGACCATATCAAGAAAATATCTATCGTGAGAAACAACTATGACGAGATTTTTGAATTCCGCCAGAAAGTCAGAAAGCCACGTTGCCGTCTCCGCATCAAGATCATTAGTAGGCTCATCTAATAATAGGATATCGGGATCTCCAAATAATGCTTGTGCTAATAGAACTTTTACCTTCTGGGAATTGCTGAGCTCTTTCATTAACTTATAATGATGCTCCTCAGCGATCCCCATATTGCTTAAGAGTTCTGCGGCATTGCTCTCTGCTTCCCAACCGCCCATCTCTCCATATAGATTTTCGAGTTCTGCAGCTTTTAACCCATCTGCGTCTGTAGCATCAGGATTCATATAGATAATATTCTTCTCTTGAGCAATCTTATACATAATTCCATGACCCATCATGACGGTATCCAGTACTTGGATCTCTTCATACTTGAAGTGATCTTGCTTGAGCACAGCCATCCGCTTGCCCGGCTCGATACTGAATGAACCATAATTCGGTTCAATCTCTCCAGATAGGATTTTAACGAAAGTGGACTTTCCTGCACCATTGGCTCCAATGACACCGTAGCAATTACCTTGATTAAACTTGAGATTGACCTCATCAAATAAAATCCGCTTGCCATATTGTAATCCGATATCTGTAGTGGTAATCATGAATTCTGTATTTCTTCTTCAAAAAGGCCGCAAAGCTATTGATTATACAGCTAAGATTCCAGCGTTTGCTTCCTCTTTATGGTGAAGTGATTTAAGAATACAATGACTATCTGCGAGTAAAGCATTATGAGAATTGGACTTTTGCTGTTTTTCGTCCCAAAGTTAAGGCTATGCCCCCCTGTTCAGCCGGTAGGTCTCAAAATGAACTTTGTCAAGAACCATATGCCTTCCCTTTCGTTTTGGCGCTCTATTCTTAAATCACTTCATGAACTAAGACTGACCTTCCGAGTATTCCCTGGATCAAGGAATGAAAAGAAACGAGTTGTTATTTTTTTGAGCGGGGTTTTTTCTCTCCGGCAAGGCAAAAACCCAGGTATTGCGGCAGCTATAACGAGTGTTTTTAACGAAGTTGTAGGAAGAAAGATACCGCCATAAGTGTCAAATTGTTTTTTTACCATTTCTTACTGCGACCTTTTGCTAAATAAGTAGTTCTTTCTTATGTGTTACGTTTTGATCGAACGAAGCACAAGTTGAAAAACCTTTCACTTTTGAAAAAACTGTCAGACAATTATTTGATGAATCAGGTAAGAGAAGGAGATCTTACCAAAAAGGGGTGTACTCTATGAGCGGTACCATCGACGAGTGTTCGCCTATTTTTTTAGATGCTCTGCTAACCAACCTATGAGTGAAGATCTGACTCATAATGTGTTTGTGAGGTTGATCAAATATCGAGAATCATTGACGGGAAGCGGAGAGTTCGTCCATTGGTTGTTTACTGTAGTGCGCAATACATGGTTAAACCAAAATGGGAAGACAGAAAAAGATGTTCTTAAAAAGTCGAGAAATCTTGATGAAGTGGAAAACAAAGTAGTTCTGGATAATGAAGAGGACGAAAATGAATTCAAGGAAAATCGAATCTCATGTATGCGTAAGGCACTCCAAATGCTTAGCCCTGAAAAGAGAGAAGCTATTATGTTAAGTCGCTACGAAGGATTGAGGTACGAGGAAATTGCAGAAATCTCCGAATGCAGTATTAGTACCATCAAAACAAGAGTGCAGAGAGGGCTTTTGGATCTCAAAAATATTATGCTACAATTTGAAACTGGAATATGACAAATTCGAATCAAAACTATGAAAACTGTAATGAAGCGATGGAAGACTTCGCCTCATTGTTGGAGAGTGGAAATATTTCTGATACTCAAATAGTGGAATTGAAAATGAAATTCCGAGATTGTATTGAGACTATCCAAGAGCAATATACACTTTGGCAAGATCTGGCCGATATCGATGTTCCTGAAACTTCGAATCAAATGCACTCCAAATTTTATAATACATTGGCGGAATTTGATAAAAGAGAAGGGAATAAAGACGCTGAAGCTATTTCTACTTCGAAAGATAATATTATGAATCTTCGGAGCAATCCATGGAGATGGGCGATTGCGGCTTCAATTCTTGCAATAGGAATATTGATAGGAAGAGGTTTTAGCGATGGGCAGTCACCAGAGAAATTGATTGCAGAAGATGGAAACAGTCCTTCTACATTTCTTAGTTATGCCAGTCAATCAAAACGATATTCTGCAACTGAGAAGTTGATCGCTATTCAGGAAATCAAAGAAGAAGCGCATCCAAGTGAGAAAATTATTGATGCTCTATATCAAGTCCTCTTAAAGAATCCAAGTATCAATGTGCGGTTGACGGCGATCGAGACATTACTTCATTTCGCGGATCAGCCTAAGGCGAGAGAGTATCTTCTTTGTGCGATTCCATATCAAGAATCTGCTTTAGTACAGGTTGCATTAGCAGATGCTATGCTTATTCTTCAGGAGAGTAAGTCTGTAGATGCATGGAATGAAATATTGAATTCTCCAAATGTAGAACCAGATGTAAAAATCCACATTGCGGAGACATTAGAAACACTTTTATAAATTAAAAAAATCAACTTAAAATATAATATCCTAACGCTGCTTATAATATTTCCCCGGCACTGTGGGCTCAGACGTATGAAGATGAACAGACAATTAAGCTATCCGTCGATCAATTAAGGTCTTTGCATATTTATAATATGGAAGGAGGTGTTGATGTGCAAGGTGTTGATGGCAATGTTGCAACACTTAGAATAAAAAGAACTTTAAAGACATCTCCCAAAGATAAATTAAAGATGGCGAAGAAAGAGATCTATATCGATTCCCGTAGAGATAATGGTAATATGTATTATTTTATAGAAGGGCCGAGTATGAATTTTGAAATAGATGATGAAGGGAATGGTTCATATAACAATTGGAATCTTGCACAATCGAAATCCGAGTTGCGTCATTTTAAAATATCATATGCCTTTAAATGGGAAGTGCGTATTCCTAAACATCTTATGATTCACGTTTATAACCATAAAGAAGCACTGACTGTTAAAAATATGGAAAACAAGGTAGTTGTAAAAAATCATCACGATGGAGTGTCTCTAAAAGGCATGCAAGGTGATGTGAGAGCTTCGAGTCATCATGGTGATGTTCTTGTGTCTTTTGGTCGCAATCCGCGCAATGAGCTTATATGCAATTCACATCATGGAGATATTAAAATATACGCTAAAGGTGGATTTTCTGACAATGTCAGTATGAGAAGTCATCATGGTGCATTTTATACTGACTTTGATGGTGAGAACCTTCCACCTATTGTAAAAGTGAGTAAGAGAGATGGAAAAAAGACCCGCTACAAACTTGGAGAGACCACGCGTTATCAGATGGAAAGTGGAGGTGCTAATTTAGAATTCAGAACGCACCATGGCGACGTTTCAGTTATTAAATCTCCTGGATTCAACTAATAAATTATTAGAACAAGAATTATGAATATTAATTATAAATATATTTTCGCGCTCCTTATTTTGGGCTTAGTATTTAGTTCCGCTTTAAGAGGACAAGATTATCAAGAGGAAGTTACAGTAGACCTATCAGAGTCTTCTAAATCAGGAACGCTGGATATTAGAAATCATGATGGAACTATAACTATCGAAGGGTATAGCGGGAATCAAGTAATAGTACAAGTCTTCTCTCCTGAAGAAAAAAAGCCTAATGACGGGAGAAAAGGAAAAAACGGATTAAAAAGAATCTCTATGAACGCCGTAGATGTAGAAATCTACGAAGAAGATAATTATGTTAATGTGGATGGTGGTAAAAAGAGAACTGATTTTATTATCAAGGTTCCACAGAAGTTTGACCTTAAAGTACATGCGCACCATAATGGGACTGTTAAGGTTTCAAATATTAGCGGACAAATGGAAATTATAAGCCATCACGGTTCGATTAGATTAAAAGATGTTGCAGGGTCGCTTGTCGCAGATATACATCATGGTGAGATTAAAGCGAATTTCTTATCTATCAACGATAATCCGATGGCTTTCAGTACTTATCATGGAGATGTGGATATTACATTTCCTGAAGGAGTAAGTTTTGATGCCAAAATAAAATCAGAGAAGGGTGACATCTATACTGATTTTGATGTTTCTATGAATGCTGTAAACAAAGAAACAAAATCATCAAGATCTGGAAAGAAGCAGATTAAGATAGGAGGCTGGATGACGGGTCAATTTGGAAGCGGAGGGAAAGAATATTTGTTCAATACGTACCATGGAGATATAGTCATCCAAAAGTTATAATGTAGAATGTTAGGTGATATGCTGGTTCAGTCAGTGCTAAATCTAAAGAACAAAAGGGCTTGAATGGACAATATCTATTCAAGCCCTTTCTATTTGTTAATTCAGGATTTCTTGGATTCAATTATTAGAGACAGCTTTACACTATTATGAAAAAAATTGTTGATATAAGTGTAGCTATAGTATTCATTCTTTTCGCCCTTGTCCAATGGAATGATCCGGATCCCTTGATCTGGATATTAATGTATCTATGTGTCGCGGCCATTCCGATTATGAAACTACTTGGAAAGAGAATCAAATACTATGAATATGGTTTATTTCTCCTCCTGATGATAGGATTGGCTACCTACTTACCTGCGATATACCAATGGTTACAAGATGGCATGCCGAGTATCACAACGGAAATGAAGGCAGATACTCCTTATGTAGAATGGGTTAGAGAAGCTCTGGGCTTACTTATTAGTGTTGTAGCAGTTGTACTATACCAATTTAAAAAACCATAGGGTACTATTATCTTACCTCATTCCTGGCAATCCACTCGGCGGTATATCTCCTTTATCAAAAAAGGAAGGTGCTTTGACTTCTCTTGGATATACTTCATCAAGTGTGTTACCATCATAGAGACGGCCATTCTTCATGACTTGATTTATAGTATTTGTATTGCGGAGATTCTCTAATGGGTTTTCATTTAGAATCACTAAGTCTGCAAGTTTTCCTACTTCGATAGATCCTAATTCTTTTTCTAATCCTATGGCTTCGGCACCTAATATTGTTGCCACTTTAAGAGCATTGAGATTTGTCATTCCACCAGAAGCGACAGACCATAATTCCCAGTGATATCCTAAGCCTTGTAATTGTCCATGAGAACCTACTCCGACAATTCCTCCATGTTCGACGATCTTATTGCAGCTCTCTGCATGCTTTTTAAATACATGCTCCTCGTCCATAAACCAACCTGGCCTGCGTCTTGTCTTTGCATCCAATTCTGCCTTAGGAGTAAAGTAGTTCAACTTAGGATCGTATTGTGGATTCTCTCTGGAATAATAGTAATTCTCTGCCCATGGTCCTCCATACGCTACTAGCATAGTGGGTGTTACGGACATTCTCGATTCAGCGATCAACTTTGCCAGATCATCATAGATCGGATATATTGGTAGTGCATGCTCATGGCCGGGATAGCCGTCGAGCAATTGTGTTATGTTGAGTTTTATATCCAGCCCACCCTCAGTAGTTGGCATGATGTTCTGCTCTTTTGCTGACTGAATCACCCATTGGCGATGCTGACGATTTCCTACGAGATACATTTTAATCGTCTTCGTGTCGTAGTATTCAGAATACTGCTTCATGACTTTATCGACATGTTTTTTATTCTTTAATCGATATGACCAGAATCCAACACCGGGACCAGTGGAGTATATCCGTGGTCCTATAATCTGCCCACTTTCTACCATGTCCTCATAGGTCAAAACATCAGTAGTAGCGGTTTGTGGATCACGGGTAGTGGTCACGCCATAAGCGAGATTGGCGGCGTAAATCCAGACATTGTTTTTATGAAGTCCCCAAGTAGGCCACATATGAGCATGTACATCAACGAAGCCTGGAACGATGGTTTTTCCACTTACATCGATCGTTTTAGTATCGCCTTCTATGGAGAGACTTCCCTTGGGCCCAACTGCACTAATCCGATTGTTTTTTATAAGTACATCTCCAGATTCTATTACTTCATCACCGTTCATTGTAACGATTCGAGCTCCTGAAAGCAATACATTTCCCTGTGGAATATCGCGTTCGACTTTGATGATAAATCTTTGCTCAGGTGCCTTATAACCTTCGTCTTCTTTCTTTTTATCCTTTTCTTTCTTTATTACTTCTGACTCTGATTCTTCTTTTTCGTCGTCCTCGGATTGCGTTTCGCTATCTGATTTACTTTTATTATCCTTCTTCTTTTTAGCGTCAGCTTCCTTTTTCTTCTTTTCGGCTTCTTTCTTCTTTTTTAAGGCATCGTTGACCTTTTTAGCCTCTACAAAATCATAATCGAATACAGCATTTCCCAATGAATAATAAGCGTGAGATCCATCTCCAGACCAGTGGGCAAATTCGCCACCGATGTCTGTTACTTTCTCTGAAGGAAAGCTTGCTTTTTCTGGGCTTGCTACATTAATCTCTGGAGTCTTTCCCCCGACCATAGGAACCATCACTCTATAGATCTCATTATTTACTTGAGCTAAAACATACTTTCCAGAAGGCGCCATTGTAAGTACAGAAGCGGTAGAAGGTTTCTTAGCAGGTTCCGTCTCTGATGCTACCATCAAGCAATGAGAATGTCCTAATTCTGCAGGATAAGTTGTTACTCCTGTGATTTTGACATGCTCTTTAGAATCGGTGCCGTCCCATCTTATGGAGACGAGTCCCTTTCGTGGATTGTATAGATAGACTCTTTCTTTTCCATTTACAAAATGTAGGTTGTATCTACCATGGGTATGATCTATTTCGTGAATTTCACCACCGTTAGACGCTATCCAGGAAAGTTTCTCATTGGTGCCAAACGAGAATGGATCTATCGCATCTACGAAACTTTGTGCCGCTCCAGAAATAAAAGCAATCCGATCTGTGTTGCTATCCCAAACTGGATTAACATAGTATCCGGCTTTTTGCGTAAGCTTTATAGGTGTGGCATTTGCGGAAGCGCTGACCTTATAAAGATTACCACTTTCCCCTTCCCAACTTGTAAATACAAGCTGATTGCCATCGGGACTCCAGGTAGGCATCGCCTCCGTAAATTTATGTGAAGTAACTCTTCTTGGGGTGCCATTAGGATAGTCTGCAACATATAATCTATTCAAGGCCGTGAATGCAATTTTGGAACCATCCGGAGAGACTTTGGGATCTCTGATTTGTGTCACTTCCATCTCAGGATCATCAGAAATGGCATAGTCGAACTTGACCCTCGGGCCATAATTAATGGTGTCGTTTACTTCAAATGGAATTTCGATTGCCGAATTGCTTTTGATATCAATCTTGTGAATCTTTCCTCCATAAGAAGCAACTATAGATTTGCTATCAGGAGTGAAACTCATAGCCGGGTAGACACCTAATGTGGCGATTGATTCTTGATCATCACGTTGTACAGGATATGCCAGCCAAGACTCTTCTCCATTGTGGAGATTCCGCTTCACCAATCCCGTCTTAGCATTATGACGCGTTACATATACTAACCACTCTCCATCGGGAGATAGTGTTGGGGCGAATGCGGATCCATAGCGACTGGTCTTACGTTCTACTTCTCCCGTCTCACGGTCGTAAGTAGCCAATTGGTATTGAGGCAATTGTGCATTATAATTCCATGCTCCTCGGCGCGTTGACATCCAGATATATCTTTCATCCTTGCCAAATGCAGGTTCTATGGTTTTCACAACTGCAGGTTCTTTGATGAGTTGTACTCCACCACCACCAGACTTATGGTACATATGCATCTTCAAATTTCGGTTGCCTTTGGCCGCTATAATATATTCCCCGTCAGGCGTCCATTCTGCGGATTGATAATGTTTGTCTTTATCTTTAGTCACCTGATGCCAGTCGCTACTATCAATATCAAATGTCCAGACATTCTCAGCACCAGATCTATCAGAAGTAAATGTCAACATCTTCCCGTCTGGACTCCACTTGGGATGTGTCTCAAAGGACAAGTCACCGATCAGTTGCTTCGCCTTGCCTCCGGTAATAGGCATCACATAGATGTCTCCCAATAAATCAAAAACAACTTTCTGGCCGTCGGGACTTACATCTAATGATATCCATGTTCCTTCTGAAGTGGTCAGTTGAAATTGTCTTGTAGGCTCAAGAGGCAATTCCTTAGTAGCCAACTTAATGGTATCGGTCTTAAGTGAATCCGTTGTCTCTTGACTATTAAGACTCAATGTCAATGACCCAATAAAAAGAAAAGATAGAAGGAGTTGGAAATTATTCATTTTGATATTTTAATTCATACGAGCGAAAAAGTAGTGAAAATGACTTTTATAGCAATAGTTTGACACCATTTCTTCTGATATTAAGAAGAACTTAACTCCATTTCATCCCCGTTCTGGGTAATTCTGCCTTTACATTTGAATCAACTATCTTGTGGGGATGACCCCACGTAGAATACTGATCATACTTACGCTTGTACTTTCAGGTGAGATGATTTTCATCCTCCCATTCGTTTTAGTTCGTGTGTTCCGGCCTACTTTTTTAACTGTATTTGGCATCAATAATTTTGAATTGGGAACTGCTTTTTCAGTGTATGGAGTAGTGGCCCTTTGTTCTTATTTTTTCGGAGGAATGATTGCGGATCGGTATCCTATCCATAGGTTGATAGGCATCTCTCTTTTAGTCACCGGTTTAGGGGGATTTGTACTTGCCTCACTTCCCTCATTGGATATGATAATATATGTATATTCCTATTGGGGGATGACTACTATCCTT
The DNA here is from genome assembly GCA_047634015.1 of Saprospiraceae bacterium. Classification (GTDB taxonomy): domain Bacteria; phylum Bacteroidota; class Bacteroidia; order Chitinophagales; family Saprospiraceae; genus JAJRXG01. Next base: position 5,699 of record JBLIDB010000035.1, on the reverse strand, counting down.
CTATTTTGGGCTGCTATGATTAAGGCGACGCGACTCTGGGGAGGAGAAACGGAACAAGGTCGAGCGTTTGGATTATTAGAAGGAGGAAGAGGAACCGTTGCTGCGTTAATAGGAACCATAGGTGTCGGTATATTCTCCTATGCCCTGCCCTCAAATGATTCTAGTGATATCTCTGAGTTAAGTGCGGCATTTCAAAAAGTCTTATGGGTTGCTTCTTGTGGCGTAATGTTAGTGGGTATAGTATCATGGATAGTGTTGCGATCCGTCCAATCAAAAATTATTGTAAAACAAAATAAGCTTACCTGGTCCTCAGTAAAGTCCGTAATAGGCATGCCGACTGTCTACCTTCAAGGTATCATAATCGTATGTGCTTACGTGGGCTATAAGATTACGGATAATCTCTCCCTCTATGCGAGTGATGTACTTCATTACTCAGATGTTGCGGCTGCCCAAGTGGGTACTCTGTCGCTATGGATGCGCCCTGTAGCTGCTATTTCTGCTGGCGTCTTAGCGGATCGGTTTACAGGAATTCGCATGACGATGATCTCGTTTGGCTTAGTTGCGATAGGAGCCGGTTTTTTCGCTTCCGGTATTCTTACAGACCAACTTATAATAATGTTTTTTATAATTCTACTTACTACGAGTTTAGGGATTTATGGATTACGAGGTCTTTATTTTGCAATTATGCAAGAAGGTAAAATTCCAGTTGCTTATACTGGTACCGCAGTAGGACTCATGTCTGTATTGGGATACACTCCAGATATATTTATGGGACCTATCAATGGGTATTTATTAGATCGGTCGCCAGGAATTGTAGGGCACCAGCATGTATTTATGGTATTGATTTTATTTTCTATAATTGGAATGATAGCGACTTATTATTATCAGAAGTATGCTGGTAGAATAGAGGATGTAAGTTGATATTCTATTTTTATACCATTATTGTAAGAGAGAGATTCTATGTTGATTTTTTCATTTTTTCCAATCGAAGAAAAAACGAAACAAAAATTCTTGTCGAAATAAAGCTTCCCACTTGCCCTTCCTCCCGAGACCCTCGATTTCGACCTTCCCAGCCCTTCTTATGTATTATGCATTTAAAATGCTCATCCTTCATTAAGAACGATCATAAAAGAAACGTGGCGTGACAAATTTCTGTCTGACGGAGGAGTTTAAATTTGTAAAGCTTCCTGCCTGCCTGCCAGGTTTGGGTCCTTTTCAGTGAGTGGAAAAGGATCGCGCCGCAGGTATATTCATATAGAAGACTACAAAAATACTCCCTCAAGAAAACGGTCTCTGCTCTCTTTAGATTTCCTGAGGAAAAGGTCTTTAATCTCTTTCCGAGCCTCTCTTAAAATTTCTAATTAGCCCTTCAACTATCTCTGGAGCGTACTTCTCTGGAATATCATGACCCATACCTTCTATCCAGAGCATTTCAGCATTTGGAATCATAGGAGCATATTTCTTAACGTGATCGGGCCATACAAGTGGGTCCGTAGTACCATGGATAGCAATAGTAGGAACTTGCAGTTTTTTCAAATCTTCATATCGTGACCCTGAAGCTTCAATAGCAGCAGTATGTCTTTTCGTCCCATTAGGATTGAATCCTTTTCGATCTCGTAACTCGTATAAGGTACGATTGGCGATGCGATCATAGTTATGTTTGTAATCTCCTTTTCCTTTAAATGCATCCGCTACGATCATAGCAAATCTCATCTGGTTGACCTCACTAGGGAATACAAAATATCGGACTCCTACTTTGATCATAATTTTTTCAAATCTTGTATCTAAGGGTCTGATATCAGGGTCCATCATATATCCACTCGTCATAATAGAACCCAGAGAAAGCGTTCTGTCAGGATTATTGAGGGCCATAGATTGTGCTATCATTCCACCCATTGAGACACCCACTATATGCGCCTGTCTTATATTCAGATGATCTAGTATTGCAAATCCATCTCCTGCCATATCTTCCAAAGAGTAAGCATTGTCTTTATTCCAATCCTCAATCCAATCTGATCTTCCTACATCTCTATTATCGTAGATGATCACATCATATCCTGCGTCTACAAGAGGTTGATAGAAATACTCGGAAAAGTTGATACCAGTAGTATTCAATCCCATTACAAGCAAAATAGTACCTAAGCTACTATCCTTGGCGCCTATATGCTCATACCAGATTTTGACTCCATTATTATCGGCGAATCCCGTTTCCCCATCTTCAATCGGAGTTACTCCAACTGTCAGTGCCTTGGAAATGGCTACTTCTGCGGCTTCAGAAGGATACGGGCCTGAGGAAACAAAAAAATAGAGACCTACTGCTAGTAGTCCTATAATACCCAATATAATGTAGATAGCTTTTTTCATGGGCGTAAAGGTAAGATTCAGAAGAAAGAAAATGAAGTGGTCTTTGGATTGTTCAGAAGAGGAATTTGCATTTAGGGCTTATTGCGGCTTCTTATGGATAAATAACCCCTTATATGGTCCGTTATTGGAAGTAAATAACCCCTTATTTGAACCTGAGTTCATGATGAATAACCCCTTATTTAGTCTCTTTGGACCAGGTTTCTATATGTATAAGGCCTCATTTTATATTGATTCAGCGATCACAATCGCAAATTTAATACTAATTTAGCGATTATAACCGCATAATTAACAAAAATGATCGCCAGAACAGTAGAGAAACTCTTCTCCCAAAAAATGCAAGACCATAAGGTGATCATACTCACTGGCCCACGACAAGTTGGTAAAACAACTTTTCTGAAGAACTATTTTAAAGATCAAAAAGTAAGCTGGTTCAATGCTGATGAGTCGGATATAAGGCAGATACTACAGAATCACAACAAAACCTATATCCAACAAATTCTCGGTAGCAATAAAATCATGGTCATCGATGAAGCACAGCGGATAAAAAACATTGGATTACTACTCAAAATAACCCATGATGAATTATCAGATATAAAAGTAATCGTAACTGGGTCTTCGGCTTTAGAACTTGCAGACACAATTAATGAACCGCTTACTGGCAGGAAATGGGAACTCAATATGTATCCTATTAGCACGATGGAACTCATTGCCCATAATGGCATGCTTGAGGAACAGCGCTTACTCGAACATAGGTTGCTATATGGAAGCTATCCTGATGTGATAAATAATACCGGGAGTGAAAGAGAGATCTTACAGGAACTATCCAATAGTTATTTGTATCGTGATCTCCTTACTTGGCAAGAAATTAAAAAACCGCAAGTACTCGAAAAGCTGGTTCAAGCACTTTCATTTCAAATCGGAAATGAAATATCGTATAATGAACTTGGGCAGATGACAGGACTCAATCATGAGACCGTTCAGAGATATATGGACCTTCTTGAAAAAGCCTATATCCTTTTCCAATTACCTTCCTATAGCAGAAATCTACGCAATGAATTGAAGAAAAGCAAGAAGGTATATTTCTATGACTTGGGTATCCGCAATGCAGTCATTAAAAATTATAATCCTATAAACTTAAGAAACGATAAAGGTGCCCTATGGGAGAACTATCTTATTATAGAGCGAATGAAACAAAAATCATATCATCGCCTCTTTTCTAATGATTACTTCTGGCGCACACATGCCCAGCAGGAGATAGATTATATAGAAGACTACGACGGTAAGCTTCATGCTTATGAATTCAAGTGGAGTGCTCACAAGAAAATAAAATTCAGTAAGTCATTCCAGAAGGCTTATCCTGATAGTCAGATGGAAGGAGTATCGAGAGATAATTATTTAAAATTCCTTAATAAGGGGATTAGGCTATAAATTGAAAATAATCCTAAAAAATAAACTTGCTTTTCATATCGAGACTACTCCACATTCAGCAGATACCTACTATGCAATAGCCTATTACAATCTAATATTTCAATGGCATATTTGCCAATCGGAAGTACAAGATATTTGTCACCATCTATCTTGAACTGATCTACGGGTATCGCGATAGATGGGTCTTCATCTATTGGTGTTGCTCGCAAATGATAGCCTTCAAATGAATTTATATCATCTGGAAGTGCAATAGACTTTTTCCCTTTCAACATCCAATCAGGTCGCCCATTTATATAATTCGTTTTAGGGTGGTAAACCTGTAAGTCAATCATATGAGTATAAATTTGATCACGAATTGAAGTGGAGTTGTGATATAGAAGAATAATAGGCTTTAACGACTTATACTCTTCAGGTACATAATTCAATGATTCTCCCGTAAATGCTAAATTATGAACTATAGTGAGCCTCATTATTAAGGGTGGAATGACAATTATAGGTCTTCACACAAAAACTTGCCCAATGGAACTTTGAAAAGAGAGCAGATGTCAGCTTGCGATATTATAAGGGATTACTGTATGCCCTTTAGGACCATAGCCTCGGTACGATCATCATAAATACTTAAAAGCTTACTTGAAACTATGCCATTTGACACTGCAGTGACAAGAAAGTGCCTGTTTCTCTGTCTAGTATTAGTGCCAGATTGATGATGCAAGACTAGCCATATCGTAAGTTGATGGTCTTATCCAATTTTCTCTACTGAAGGGTACCCATTTTTTAGTATTTTTATAACTCGCGATATATTTAGAGAATCCTTTGTCTTAATTTGAGTCCATATGACTTTTTCTTCTTTAGAGTTCCATAATTTGCTATTCAGCTCTTTCCTTAAATCTTGATCATCTTTCAATATTGTGTCGAGTTTTTCTATTAACAGAAAATCAAATCGTGTTGTGTCTATAGGTTCTCTTCTAGCCAATCGTTTTATGTTGTTCTCTTCTAACGTTTGGACGAAGTCATTGTAAGTCTCTATTCCATAAGTTTGCGTACATAAATTAAACAATTCAACAAATCGTAAAGAATCCGCTTTTACAACATTATTTCTAAAATTGGCCAAGTAATTCTCATGCCATTGGTATACACGTGAACAATTTTGGAAGTCTTTTTTAACTCCTTTCCCAAGCGCTCCAAATATTTCATTCTTATCGCCTTTCAAGTTAGAAAGTTGAATTCCGACTTCAAAATAATCCTTTTCAATATATGCTGAATCAATCAGGAGTATTCTTTTATTATAAACATCCTCTGAAATATCGTCTCTTAGGGGTGGATAATAATTGTTTGTTTTAGGTGTGCAATTGGTAAACTGAAACACAAATATTAATGCAACTATAAAATCAGATAAGTCTTTTATCATAGGGTGTTTTTCTTGGAAGTAAGTAAAGAGACACTTAATGTTTTCAATAACCTTTTTTCTAAATCATCAGATCTTCCAAATGCATCAATGATTAAACCATCTTCATTAATCACTAGTGTAAGTGGATATCCATGAAACAAAGAAAAAACTTCCCTGTATAGCAATTTTCCATTGGCCACATGATCAAAACCCCATGGGTTCTTGTCCAAAATTCGATCAATCTCGGTTTTATTATCTAAACATACCGCTAAATAATTTATTTTTTCTTGACCTAAAGCAGCCTGAACTCTATTAAATTCTGGTATTTCAATTATACAAGGTCTACAGGCTGTAAACCAAAAATTTAGAACAGTGATTTTATTCTTAAAATATTCAAAGTTAATTTTCTTATTCCTTGAATTCAACTAACAAATGCAACAGCTTGCTGTTGTCATAAGAATAGGAGCAGCCTACTTGCTTTTGGCCATGGCCAAAAGCAAGTAGGCTGCTCGGCGAAAAT
>JBLIDB010000034.1:0-28287 GCA_047634015.1 Saprospiraceae bacterium | reverse complement strand
CTGAAAGAATCCCACTCTAGAATTAACAATGACGAGAGTGTAGATACTACTAAGTTTGTATTTATGACAAGTATACCGATCACGAGGACAAGTGTTGAAGAGCTTATAACTGCAGGTAGACTAAGGAGGAAAATAGAAAATGAAGGATTTAATATACAGAAAAATGGAAGGTATGCCTTGCACCATAAAATGAATCGTAAAAGTATTCGAGCCATTAAAAACTACTACATCTGCCTCCATTTAGCACATCTTAGTGATCAGTTAAACAATAAATCAATATAAATCCGAAAAGACATCAATATCAGTATTCGCAAATTATGGGAATACTTTTGTTCGGCATTGTCGATGCTTGATTCCTTACCCATAGCGCCACAAAAATCTAAATACAATTACCGATACTGACCTCCTGATAACAATTATAGAACCTAAGGCAATAACGCCTCCGATTCTTTAATACCGATAATTAATTAATGTAGAAAATATCTACTCAATGAATACTTAACCAGGTATGGAAGAGGATTCCTTTACCGCTGACGAAATACACTATTTCTATCTTAAGATAGGCGTACTCAATCTGAATTGCTGACGTTTGGCCACAAATATTAAACTAAAGGTGTTTTTTTGCGTTCTCTAACAACTATAAAGCCTTAAAAGTGCTCAGCCATTAAATAAATGAGCTCTGCAAAAAAGTAGTAGGTGCATAGCATAATGAAAAAATGGAGTGAAAAATTACACTACTTTAAATTTTCCATTTCTTTTTAAGAAGATATTCTAAGCCAATACAACCCTACAATTCTATTAAATAAAAATGGCTAAATTACCTCAGGAGTATCAATTTACAGATCTATCTGATTACGGTAGATCTATAGCGCGTCGGATAGCATCTGCTCTTCAACATACCCAAATAACACCAATTCACGTCACTTCATGGTTTATCGTTTCAGGTATTTTAGCAATAATTTGCATGCTGAACGGATACAATATTGCTGCAGCCTTATTTTTGATTCTAAAATCTGTTTTAGATGCTGCCGATGGTGAATTATCAAGGATAAAAAATACCCCCTCTTACGTGGGGCGATATTATGATTCTATTGCTGATATAATATTAAATTTTTTCTTTCTCCTTACATTTTGGCACATTACTAATACTTCATTTGGATATATGATATTGGCCTTTATCGGTATTCAACTTCAAGGAACACTATATAATTACTATTATGTGATCTTACGTAACAATGTAAATGGAGATATGACAAGTCGAATTTTTGAAGATGTCGCTCCCATCGCAATGAAAGGCGAAAAACAAACAACCGTCAATATCTTTTACAAAATATATGACCTGCTATACATTGCTTTTGATAAAACAATTTATCTCTTAGATAAAGATGCCATGAATAGTAAACCCTTTCCAAAATGGTTCATGACATTGCTATCTACATTTGGTCTAGGATTTCAATTATTAGTGATGGCAGTAATGTTGGCGCTTCATTTGGAAATCTATGTAATTCCCATCCTCATTTCATATTCCATATTAATACTAATATTCGTAGGAATACGTCGAGTAATTCTAAATTAAGAGAATACTTACAGCGACTGGGCTCAGCGTAATAACGTGTATACTGTATGTTCAATATTGGTACAGGAGTAGTTCTCAAAGGTAGGTTAGTTATATTCCTACTCTTCCTCCTCCACTAATGGAGAGATCATGATATGTGCTCTATGCGTCCCAGGGTTCATAATCCAAGGATGGTTTGCTGCGATTGGAGTTTCCGGTAAACCGGTAGACTCGGCAGTAGCCCATGGCATATAAACAACGTATCGGTATTTAGCTCCTTCTACTTCAGAAGTTTCAGGGTTGTAATTTGAGTCTGCTCCATAATAAAGATGTAGCGTCGATCCAGTTTTCCCCATATCAAGTTTACCTGACTTCACTTCCTCCTCGCGGATATCGAATATTTCTCCTGCATTCTTCCCTTCCGATTTCAATTCTCTTCCTCTTGCCATGAATGATTCGAGATCCTTATGATAACATGCTGCACTAAATCCACTCTGCTTCGGATTATCCGCCAGGCAAATAAATTCATTATCTCCTTCTTTCAGCGTTACAAACTCTCCAACCATATTATATCCGATAACTTTACTTCCCATTCGACTCTCCTTTGGGGCAGCCATTAATGCCGTTGCAATTAAAGCTTCATCAGAATCGATTACCACTAATTGTTCACTTTCTTCAGCTGAAACATCTTTGCTTATTCCCACTTCACTTTCAGATAATTCCGGTGTTTTTTGCTCGCTCTTATCCGTTGAGTTACAAGAAAATAAAATTCCCATAACAACTAAGGTCAATATCTTTCTTTTCATAATTTGTATATTTAGAATATCCCAAAACATTTTTGGATCTATTTTGCTCCACATGATTTAAATGATTTAAATGATTTCAAAGATAGTGCATTATTCATTCAAACCTTAATGGACTCCAACGTTCACTCAAGATTCGTATATGCATCAAGAGAGCTACACTTAAAAGTATAGGACATTCAAGAGATCATACCCATGTAAAACCCGAAAGGAACCACCAATATATTTTAGGGGGTATTACCAACCGAATTATCAATACTCTCGCAATACTTTTATATCAAATACTGAAGCGTACTATTCTTCAATCCTATATTGGAATACCTGCATTCAACATTAATCTCTTTATGCTATACGCCAAAACATATATCACCTATCTGCTTATAATACTAATAACATATTCTTCTAACCTATTGGGACATGGAACCTGCATAACTCCCAAAAGCCGTGCCTATAGAATATTCCAAAGCAATATTGAAAATCCTAATTTTCAGTTAGCACGAAATGCGACAAATATTGATAGTAAAAATGCCTACTACACTTGGAATGAAGTGTCACGTAATATTCCAGAAGCCGTTACTGCTGGACTACCTGTTGGTTTTGATTCTTCGCAATGGATCCCTGATGGTCAGATTGCCAGTGGCGGTCGTGTAGATCCCAATACATTCGGCACAACTTATGGCGGCCTAGATCAGATAAGTACGGATCAAGATGAAAAGTTAGGGGGTTATGCATAAATCTTAGCTAATCGATAGAGAAAGAATTCGACATTAACAACTCCTCTGAATTGTCTTCTAAGGCCTTTCACTTTAGCCTTAAAGGATTCTGCAGATGCGTTGGTACTTCGATTATTGAAGTAGTTGAGGATTTGATTATAATGGCTCTTTATTGTATTTACTATTGTATAAAATGATTTAAACCCTGATGCTTCTACGTCATTATATCATAGTGCAATTTTTTTATACGCAATTTCTTTTGTCGTCTTTTGTTCAAATATCTACGCTAGCTTTCTGCTTAGCTTATATGCTCTTTCAAGGTCGGGATAATATTTGAATAGCAACTCTGATCTATGCCTTTGTGTAGGTGTCCATTTGTCTGAACTTTTAAATAGCAAATATCTACTTCGTGCTAATAGTTGTTTGGTGGTATCTCCGTTATCTAAGATATTAGGCTTGAAAGTGTGGCCTGATTCTTTTGCTAATTCCCGCTCTGCATTCTCTTGATCTATAGCTTCCCATCTGTATTTTATACGCAATTCTTGCACAGGATCTGAAGCTAATTTCTGTACATGGAAGCGGTCAGAAACAATTGTGGCTGAAGGAAAGCTGCGTTTCGCTATCTCCTCCATGGTGGGAGCTAAGTCTATGGTAATTTCTTCTACTTGACTACGCACTGCGGCTGGCATGCCTTGCAAAACAGATATTACTGTATTACTTACTGTACCTTTTACAATGGCAACGAGAGCTCCCTTTGCATATTCCCTTTTGCTGCTTTGTTAGTTACGATTGTATATAATTCTCCTTGAGATAAACTTGTCTCATCCATGCTAAGATCGCTAGCTATATTCGCAGGAAAAAGTATCCACTCTGAAGCATGTTCTCCTTGTTTCCATGAAGTAAAATTACTCAGAGGTGCATAGTATTGCGTTTGGAGTTGTTTGCCATCTAATCCCAATATATCTCCTATCGTCTTGCAGCTTATGGGCGTCTTATGGATTAATCCCTTTTCAAAAAGTGGCAAACTCCGTTGTCATCCGAGTACCTTTTTCGAGTAGTTGCCAATCTCCTTTTACGATACTCCCGTCCTCTTTATTTTGTCAACGTCGTCGCTTGACTTTGTACTTACATCGTTTGCCTCTTAGTGGAAAATCTGTTATTGTTTCCTCCTGATAGAAGCCTTTCGATTCTAAACTATCCTTATTGTAGCCCGCTGGAGCTATGTTCATCTCTCACAAATGAAATACGTACTCAGCAGTATCTGTGTTAAAGGATACTACCTCAAAATAATCTAATAACCCCGCTGGGAAAAATGCTTGCAGTAGTTGTTTGTCCATTCCCCTAAGCAAACAACTTTTATCATAGTATTCTATACTCCCCCTAACTTTTCATCTTGATCCGTATTTCTCTAATACTACTTTCTCACTAAATAGTCATTCTTAATTGAATCAAGCCCAGCTCAAATGCTCTTCGAATAAGTCCTGCAGTGTTTCTCGCGGATAACTTTTTCATTAAATTTTGACGGTGAGAGATGGCCGTGTGATTGCTTATGAATAACTTGTGAGCAATTTCCTTTGCCGTATTCTCGTAAGCGATGAGATGTAGCACTTCTTTTTCTCTTGGAGTTATGGAGTATACCAACATACTATTGGGGTTTATACAATGAATGGATTAGGTGAAATCTTAAATATATGACTAATCAACTATTTCTGGCAATGCATTTTGTGAATGGTAGAAAACCCCTCATGAATGGCGGATATACTTGGTGAATGGTTTTTTCTCGCTTTAATAACACCGTTAATCAGAGTAAAATCACGGTATCTATTCTGATGAGATAGCAAGATGCCATTAAAGGAAAAGGTAGCAGGAGAAAAAGATAAATGGCTATGAATCAATGGAATACTTAGTAAGTAACGATTTTTATCACCTACATCTCAAGCAAGCAATTCGGGAACTCCCCGCTGCGACATTTTTACTATGTTTCTAATATTTGTTTCAATTGAAATGATGTATAGGGCTTAAATAAAAACTTCGGTTGTATAGGGCTCCAGTCCACTTTATGCAGATCCTTGCTACTCAAACCAGTAAGTAAAATCAAATGGGTTTTCCCACGTTTCAGTAGTTCTGCAAAGTCATAATCTACCCACCCATCTATCAGTCTAAGATTGCTAATCACAATGTCACATTGATCGCTAAGTAATAACTCTTTTGAATCCGTCATACTTTCTTTAACAATGACATTACTAAAACCCCACTGGTGAAGTTTACTTTCTACCTCCCAAGCGATGATTGGTTCATCTTCTATCAACAACACCGTCTTGTTCTTTAATTTTGTCAAAATATTAAGGTCTCGAATTATTTAATCTAAAGAACGAATAAGAAGTCATCCGTACAACGAAAACCCCATGAGTGGCAGGAATTCCTTTGTGTATGGCAGAAATACTTGGTAAACGAAACCTGTCTATTAGCTACCTTTGCGCCTTCGGCATAACGAACACATATGATCCTACACTTGGTTAGAATGACCATTCTTATATGTTTTTCATTTGTTTTCACCCTTTCGGGGCAAGTTGAAGAGAACATTTTTAGGTGCCGATCGGAGATCAAATATTACCACCCTATTGATCTTTCTAAAACCGGTGAATTGAATCAAATATTCGAGCTTTCTAATTTTCAGGACCATAGTCCTTTGTATTCCTACATTGAGATATATTTAGATTCGGAGGGGAATAAGACAATAGAAGAGATACGAAAAAACGATGAGATATGGCAAGTCAATCGGACCGCTCGAGAATTCTTCTCAAATAAAGTCTATTGGGTTAAAATAGAATTTGAATCTAAAAAACAACGAGAAGGATTAATCATTAATCTGTCTCCAAATGATTGGGATCAAAGCTGGAACACCATAGATTCATGGACTCTCCTTGAAGACAGCATCATTAATTATAATAGAACAGGTTGGAATATTTCTAATCATGAAAAACCCGTAGCATCCCCTTTAAATCTTATTGAACTTCCTCAGGTTGAAGGGGACCAAATAAATCTTATACTCCGATTAGAAGGGATTCCTGAAGGGAAGAATAGAATTCCAGAATTAATAAATTTCTGGGTACTCAATTCCAAAAATTATCCCGGATTAACAAGTGGGTATCATTTGCCTGGCAAATTTGTTTCGAGTGAATCCACTAACTTTACCCATAGCCCAATTATTAATACTGAATTATGGATTGATCCCGTTGGTGATGCCACGATTGACGTGGTTGAATATTCTTGGAATAGCCATAAAACCAGTGACATCTTTCAAACCCCTCATCTTCCCAATACGGTCTATTGGATGAAAACATCCTTTATAGGTAATGAGACCTTCTTTGGCGAACAAATGCTTCACATCTCCTCGAGACCAAGATGGGGAGGTTTAGACTTCTTTAGCTTCGATCATGTTGATGCCTACTATATACATAAGTCTGGAAAAAGAATTCATCAAACATCAGGTGATCATGTTGCCTTAACTCAACGTCCTTATAATCATTGGCCAAATTTCTTACGCCTTGATATCGCTCTTAATGACACTATAGATCTATACATAAGAATGGAAGGTGCGGATCGTCGCTTCCTTATGTCCCATATATGTCTATATCAAATTGAGAAATCCTCCGTCTATCCAGATCAATTAGGTTTAGCAAGGAGCGAGGGATTTTTCTATGGCGTCCTGATCATTCAGATATTGTTCTTTAGTGTTCTTTATTTGATTGGAAAAGAGCGAACCCATGGCTGTTTTACATTAGTAGCAATTGGACTTTTTTTAGTCTTAGGGTTTTCAGAAGATAATTTTCATGTTTTTGTCAATTTTCCGACCCTAAGAGATTATCATGTTCCCTTATTCTTTATTGGGACCTTTATCCTATCTACCGGCATTATTTCATTCGCTAAAGAATACTTTAGAATCATCATGTCGACTGTTTGGAGAAAAACGCTATACCTATTTCTGATTAGTTGCGCATTTATAAATTGTTATGCTATATATAAGTTCGAATACACATTAGAATTCGGAAACCCTGCCACACAACTCTATGTTCAGCTCGCAATAATTTTTGTAATGCTATCCATTGTTATTGGGCTTTGTATTGCAATATTTAGTGTGCAAAGAAAAGGTGTTTCTAAGAAATTATATTTGTTGGCATTTTTACCAATTTCTATAGTGGGAATTATACACTGGGTTCGTGTATTAGGTATGTATATGTGGGGTTTGGAATTATCAATAGACCATCTGGTTGGAATAAGCAATATTAATCTCATCAGAATAGCAATAGTCTCTATGCTTACCTTATTCGCACTGAGTATTGGAAGTAGAATTAACAGATTAAAGGAAGAAAAAAAAATGGCATTACAACTAGCCGAAAAAAATGTCATTATTGAAGCAAAGAGTAAGCAAAATGAGTTTCTGGTAAAAGAAATTCACCATAGAGTTAAAAACAATTTACAGATATTATCAAGCCTACTCAGTCTCCAATCAGACCACCTGCAGGACAAGAATGCCAAAAGTGTATTACAGGAAGGCCGCAATAGAGTCGAGTCTATGGGACTAATTCATCAACGGCTATACGGAAATGAGGAAGCCATGTCAGTAAACATGAAAAGATATGGAGCAGACCTGTGTAGATATTTAGAAGCATCTTTCTCAACTTTAGAAAAAGAAATAATCATTGAAGAAAATATTCAGTTCGAAACAATGGACGTAGATTATGCGATTCCACTAGGATTGATCATAAACGAGCTGGTCACCAACTCAGTTAAGTATGCATTTCAAGAACGAAATAAGGGCCGTATATTTGTAGCGCTGTGGGAAGAGGAAGAAAAATTAATTTTAAGGGTTGCTGATAACGGACAGGGGTATGTCGCTCACTCAAGTAGAAATTCTACCTCGTTTGGAAGTGAACTCATAAAGACACTTAGCAAGAAATTAAAAGGAACGATTGCTCAAATTATTGAAAATGGTTTCGAGACGAAAATTACATTTTTAAGATATAAATAGAACTATGCGGGAAGATATCAGTGTACTAATAGTAGAAGACGAGCCGATCATTGCTGCAGACCTATCTAATCAATTAACAAAAGTGGGAATTACAGTATTGGATACATTTGATGATGGGGAAAGTGCATTAGAATTCCTAAAAACGGAAATTCCTGATATTATTATTATGGATATCCAGCTATATGGTGATTTAGATGGTATAGATGTAGCGAATCAGGTGAACACCAAGTATACGATTCCTATAATTTTCCTGACTTCTAATACTGATGACCGTACTTTTAAGAGGGCGAAACTCACCTACCCTCACGCGTTTTTATCGAAACCCTTTAGAATAAAAGACATCTTGCGCGCTATAGAATTAGCCCTTGAGGAGGTGGAGGAAGAAGAAGATAAAAAACTTGAAATTCTAAGTGATCGAATCTTTATTCGCAACAAGGATTCTTTAGAGAAGGTTTTGTTTAAAAACATCTCATACATAAAAGCGGATGGAGCCTATACCAAAATATATACCGAGGATAAAGAATTCATACTAAGTCAAACATTAACTAAAATTGAAAAGAAAATCGCTGCGCCTAACTTTCTGAGAGTGCATCGTTCTCATATTGTCAATATCAATAATGTGGATCGAATTACCGAGAGCTATCTATATATAAAAAAGGAGAAAATACCCTTAAGTCGAGGACATCGTGAAGAGCTACTCAGGGTTTTTAAAACCATCTAATCCTAAGTCAGTTTGTAGCGTGAGAATTCTATAATTGTTTCATACCCATCTTCTTGATTGACTCGGACCTTGCCCTTTAGTTTTTTACTCAGAATTTCAATAAGTCGAGAACCAAATTTTGTTGATTGCGTATTTATCTCTACAGAAGAAGGTGAGATACCATTGTCTGCAACAAGTAGATGCAGGATTTGCTTATCCTCCTCCCATAATTTCACTTTAATAGTGCCATTATCGGTATTTTGAAAGGCGTATTTAATAGAATTTGTAATTAACTCATTTATGATCAATCCGAGTGGTATAGCTGTCTCAACATCTGCAAATCCAATCTGCACATCACAATCTATTACTATGTACTTCTCTTCACTGAAGTAGGTATCTTGTAATTGATTACAGAGATCATTTACATAGTCACTTATATTAATGGAGGTCAGGTTGTCGCGAGTATATAGTTTTTGATGTATCAATCCCATGGACTCCACTCTATTACGACTATCTTGAAGCGCATCTAATACCATAGTGTCATCTTCACCATCAGATTGCAAACTTAGGAGGCTGGAAAGAATTTGAAGATTATTCTTTACTCTATGGTGGATTTCCTTCATTAGAAAGTCCTTCTCTTCATTTTTCTCTTTTAGAACGGATGTCAACTTCAGCTTGGCTTGATATCGATTCAGTAATGCGAAGCCCAAAGCAATCAATATCCCAATTATTCCAAGTCCATAATATTGCTCTTTTTTTTGCTTGTTTATAAGTAGTTCTTTTCGTTCAGTTTCATACTTCACTTTTAATTCCTCTAAGGCTTCATCTTGATTACTTGTAAATAGTTGTTCTGAATATTCCCAGTTGAGCTTCATATACTTGAAGGCACTATCATATTGCATTAATCCTTCATATGATTTAGCAATGTATTCTGGCAACTCAGAAAGGAAGAACAAGTCGTTAGTCCTATATATAGTAACTAGGGCTTCTTTAGATATAGCGATACATTGTTCGTATCGTCCCGTATGAAGATAGACTTGGCTCAAGCCATTTTTCACTATCATCCTCATGCGTTCTTCTTTGGGATCTATGGACTCTAAACATTCTAAAAAATATTTTTCTGCTTGTTCGTACATATCGAACTCCATATAGAATGACGCTAAGTCATTACTAGCCAAGCCTAATATGGTAGTCATTCCAGATTTTTCAGCAGCTCTCAAGCCTTTATTAAAGGCGGCAATAGCGCCGGTGGAATCTTCTTGCATTCTCAATCCATGGCCAGCAAAACTCCAAGCGTCCCAAGCATTAATATAATCCTCCGCTTTTTCAAATCGCTCTCCTGCTAATAATCCATATTCCGCACTTTGAGCAATCTTAGAAGTAAAGTGAAAAACGCGGGATATTCTAAGTTGCCCAAGAGCGATCCCATCATTATCCTTCAACTCCTCCATTATTGCTAAGCCACCCAAGATGTGCTTCATCGATAGTTCATAATCCATATTGCAAAAGGCATAGTAGCCATCTTGATACATAACTTCCGCTAATCCTCGCTGATCTCCTATCTCGCGAAACAATTCTTCCGCTACCCTATTCCACTTATTGATTTCATCACATTCTCGGGGTGTATTGTAAGTCTTACTGAGAATTAAAGCTACATAAGCTCTATATATCTGGCGATTGAGAGACGATGGATCATCAAACTCACCCATCCAATATTGAAGTGCACTGTCACGATCTATAGCCTCTAATTCAAGAGCATGAATACCCAAATCTCTATCGTATCCTGAAGATTGCCCTATTGCTGCTTGGACACTTAGTAGGAATAAGAAGATTGCAAGAATAGTATTCGTTGCAATCCGAGTAGCTTGATTTGTAAATAAAGAATTGGAGGTTAATAACATGACACTTTATTATATCTGGTATCCCACAATTGGGATCACAAAAAACTTTCTACAAATTGGGGAATCTTTATCTCACAGACAAGTTTGATTTGTGAATGACAACATTTTCAGCATGATGAATTATGTTATTTTTAAAAAAAAATGCTTCCTGATACATCTACAGCACTTAGATAGACTTAGAATCAAGACAAAGTATACCGCTGAAAGGTGATTGATGTTTTATAACCTTGTTCTCGACTTACTTCAATTTTACCCTTTAATTTCTTGCTCAATATCTTAATAAGCCTCGTTCCAAATTTAGTTGAGCTTGCCGAAACCTCCTTTTCCTTAATAGTCTGGCCATTATCAGAAACAACTAATTTCAACTCCGTCCCCTCTTCCCAAAGATGGACTTGAATCGCTCCCCTCCTGTTCTCCTCGAACGCATATTTCATCGAATTGGTAATGAGTTCGTTGATGATCAATCCCAATGGAATCGCTGTCTCTACATCCGCCAGATTAACTTCAACGCTGCTATCTATTGTTACGGTCTTCTCATTGCTACTATATGTCTCTACTAGGTGATCACAGAGTTCCTTAACGTATTCCTCCATCTTGATGGCCGTCAAATTATCTCGTGTGTATAATTTTTGATGTATCAGCCCCATTGACTCCACTCGACTTCTACTCTCTTGCAGGGCTCCTACTATTGTTTGATCTTCTTCATTATCAGACTGTAGACTTAGTAAGCTGGATAGGATTTGCAAGTTATTCTTTACTCTATGGTGGATTTCCTTCATCAGAACTTCGTTTTCCCTATTCTTGAGCTCTAAGTCAGCGGTTATTTTCTTCTTCTTTCTAAACAAAAAGAGCAAACCAGTCAATAGCGATCCAAGAAGTGCTACGATTCCAATATAAATTCGTTGCGTTGTCGACTTTCTTTTCAATTCCATTTTTTGATGGGCGATCGCTTCATCTTTTTTTCCAGTTTCATATTTTATTACCGCTTCTGTTTCAAGGTTAGCAATTTTTTCATCTCTTGTTTCTACAAGATCATCTGTATATTTTTCATAATAGAACAAAGCTTTTGACGTATTTCCCAATTCTTTATAACACTCGCTTGCTCTTTTATATACCTAGAAGATTATTTCATTGTGGCCTTGTCTTTCGGATGTTGCTACAGCAGCCTCATAATGTATTAAGGCTTCTTGGCATTGACCTTGCTCTTTGAGCACATTACCTATACCTTCTCTATAGCTCGCTGCACGGTCATCCCCTATTTCAGTTCTGACAATATCGTATGCCATAGTGCTTTCTTCTAGTGCCTTACCCAATAGATTTTGCTCGAAAGAAACGCTGCCTTTATAACTATATGCACGTGCTAATAAAGATACTTGATGTGGTGTTTTTGTGTTTACTAAATCAATACACTCTTGTGCAGCTTCCTGTGCTTTATCTAATTGGCCATCGGAGCGCTAAGTACCGATAAGCGATAACAGCGTATAAGACATTCGATCAAAATCTCCTACTTTTTTATAATAATCATAAGCTTGATGACCATAAGAAATAGCTTTTTCAAATTCACCAAGATCTGAAAAGAGATAAGCCAAACTCCTATAACAATTTGCTAAGCCTCCTTCGTCTTCGAGCTCTTTGTATAGGTCAATAGCTTTAAAAGTGGCTGCTTGAGATTTTTCTAAATCTCCATTATTCAATTGATGAATAGAAATAGCCGCGTAAACTCTTGCAATTGCTGATTGATCTCCTATCTCTTCAAAATATCCAAGTGCTCTATAGTCATAAACTAATATAGAATCTCCATTTGTCAATCCATGATACCCATGCCAATCCGCTAAAGATTCGTGAAGTTCTCCCAAGAGCTTAAGGTCATCATTCTTAGCGCCTTTGGAGATAGTCCGAAGTACAATCTGATGAAAATCGTTGGAATCTTGAGTGTAGTTCTCTTTCATCCAACTAAGGATAGAATCTATTGCTTGATCTTCAATAGTAGCCGTTTGTGCATTTGACAAATTACAAAAACCGAGCGTAAATAGGCTAAATAAAAATGATTGACTCATAGAAAATTTAGTGTGTGAAGTGTATTCCTTCATTGCGCAAATGAAGGAATATTACTATCACAAATAAGTTCTGAATCCTATAAATCAAGATTACATTATCACGACAAATAACTTGGACAATCAAAATTTAGCAATAAAAATTCCTATCGATTATCGAATGACTTATCTGGATATGCCGGCACTGGAGGAAGCTCTCTTGGCTCTTCTTTGATTTTAGTCAATAAAAATTCTATTGGCCTATCTAATTGAGCATCCTCTCCATTAAACGTAGCATGAGGAAGGTTCTTTACTTCTATGTCAGGTACAAATCCGTGACATTCCATAAGCCACTCTCCTTCAGGGCCATAGACTCCCATCATAGGTGCCCTTGCTATTCCGTTATCACTTAGTCTGTTACGAGAACTCAGCCAGATCTCACCTCCCCACGTTCGTGTACCTACAGTAGTCCCCAACTCTAATCTCTTAAATCCATCAGCGAAAGCCTCCCCATCTGAAGCTGTATTCTCATCAACCCAAACGACAATATGGCCACGGAAGGCATGCTGCATATTCCAATACTGTTTTCCTGATCGGGATTGCCAATACATCCAAGTCTTTCGGAGCAACTTCTCCAAAATAAAGCTCTCAATATTTCCACCTCGATTGTGTCGCACGTCTATAATCAATACTGGTCGATCGAATACTGGATAAAACTCCCTGTACCATTGATTGAGGTCATTGCTACCCATGGCTCGCAAATGGACATATCCTACTTCCTCTTTTGTTCTTTCTTCTACTTCCAATCTCTTTTTATACTCCCAATCTCTATATTTCAATCCGAACATACTCCCGATAGGCTCTAAAATGAAATCTCTACTATTGTCAGCTCTATCGATAGAAAGTCTTACTTGTTGTCCTACCTGATTGCGAAGTAATTCATTTATATCCTTGGACGCTATAGCTGATTTCCCATTTACGTGGGTTATAATATCCCCTTCTCTTATATTGAGATACGGATCATCCAAGGGTAATTTCTCATGATGGTAATCAGGATCTGCTTTATATATATACTCGATTAAAAAGCCCCCTTTAGATTCATCACGCATTAATCGTGCTCCTAGATTCGCTGAAGCAATATTAGTCCCATCGGATCGTATATCGCCACCAAGGACACTAGTATGCAATGCAGAAAGTTCGCCAACAAATCTTCCTATTAAATCTGAAAGTTCATTTCTTGTTGTTATTCTATCAGTGAGTGGGAAATACTTATCATGCATTGCCTTCCAATTGACCCCATGCATGTTTCTATCATAAAAGTAGTCTCGCACTAATCTCTACGCATCTGTAAATATTTGCTTCCAATCTTCTCGAGGCGTTATCGCAATTTTCCAGTTTTTCAGATCAATCTTATGTGATACGATCTTGCCAACTTTACTAGTACCTGCGGGTACCATATAAATGTCATTCCTTTTTCTAATTAGAATTTTTTTCTTGTCTGACGTCATTTCAAAAGACTGAACATCATCTACGAATCTTTCAATTTTGACATCTTCACTGCCTACCTTGAGAACTCCAAGATGTACTTTGGCATTTAGATCTGTTGCTCCAGTCATCAGATAGATCGCCTTACCACTAACTTCAAGGCCACGATAATTGCCAGCAGAAATAGGCACTTCAACCATTCTTTCTAAGATCCCATCCCTATCAATTTTAACATGAATTGAATCACCCTTTTCTTTGCGTTCACTTTTTTCATCAAATAATTCATCCGAAGGTCTAAATGGTGATCTCGATCCTTTCTCTAATGCGATATGGTATAATTTTTCACTCGCATCAAAGTAAGGTTCTGGTTGGCGAGGGCCCCAAGGACCGTCAACAAGTGTTGTAAAAATTCTATCGGATATAAAGTAGATAAACT
The DNA here is from genome assembly GCA_047634015.1 of Saprospiraceae bacterium. GTDB lineage: Bacteria > Bacteroidota > Bacteroidia > Chitinophagales > Saprospiraceae > JAJRXG01. The sequence continues at coordinate 13,629 of JBLIDB010000034.1, read as the reverse complement.
TACCGTCAGGACTCCAACAAGAAGACGAACTATTCGCACGGTCTGTTGTAAGTGGGAAGGATGCATCTTCTTCTAAATTATAAATCAGAATTTGCTCCATCGTATTATCTGCTTTCTGCCCGAAAGAAATCCACCTACTATCTGGTGACCAATTAAAAGAAGTAATCCGCTCTTCATTGTTAGAAATCAGTCTGCTAACGCCCGTTTCGATGTTTAGAATGAACATATGATTTTCTAAATCATCATAAGCGATCCATTTTCCATCAGGAGAAGGTTTGCCCGCATACCGAAGTACATCGCCATTCTTAGTAATTATAGATGGATCACCAATGCCATTGGCAGGAAGACTTACAAATTCTAATTCTCCGCTTTCATCCGATAATGTAATAATGCGCTCCCCATCTGAAGAAAAGGCAGCATCTCGATACCTTGTATCACGGGGCTCTATAAGCTCCACTGTACGTCCTCCTTTTGCTTGAAAAACAAATACTGAGTCCACTCCAGAAAGTCATAATATCGGGAAACGGCCCTTTTGGCGATATTTCCATGATCCTCACTTTCCGGAGTGGACTCAATACTCTTCCTCTTGCTGTTACAGCAATATGATCACCCGATTGATCTGGGTGGGCAGAAGTAATATGCTGACTTGGTTTATCATCCCATTTCTTCCTGAGTTGATCAAGATCTGACACTACTCTAATATCAATTTTCTTCTGGACATCTGATTCGACATTATAATGCCATAGATCGGCACCTACTTGATAAACTATATTTCCATTGTGTAATTTAGCATAGCGAACATCCCACTTTTTATGTTCGGTATGTTGTTGTAAATCACCCCCCGAATCCTTCATCGACCATATATTCATGGTACCATCACGATCTGTTATAAAATAAACGCGATTATTGAACCACATCGGATGATGACTACCACCGGTATAATCCGTAGTTAATTTTTGAGCCTCTCCACCTCCAGGAGAATATTTCTAGATCTGTCTTGCAGTACCTCCTTTGTACCTCTTTGTCACATTTTCATGATATGCTGGATTCACAAAAAAAGACGGCCCCATCCCGATCAAAATTGGGAAACGAAACAATTGCATAGAGAAAGAAAACTATTTTAACGTTATAATATAGCTTGATTCTCAAGAATCAACTATTGCCATAAACCTTAGGGAAGTTTCTGATAATTCTCTATTGGCCTGGTTTCTGGCGCTGGTAGAATCAACAAATCAAATCTGCGTATCAAGTCTTCCGTGGCTTTATTCATTTTGAACTTAGGGGGCCAATCATAGTAATACTCTTTTTGTAAAGGCCGAAAATCAATACCTGTCCATTTATCACTTTGAGACAATTGCAATATCTCATAAAACTGATGCTTGTAGTCGTCCTCTAAAAGCAATACATCTGCTATTTCATTATCCGGGCTTGGAATCCGATTCATGAATCCTATGTTTAGTTTCTTTCTATTGTAATAAGAGGCCAATTCCAATATCGTATTTCCAAATTCATACATATTGGTAGCCGCAAATCCTTGAGCGGCATACTCTTCATCCATCCAAAAAAGCAACTTGTCATTTGCCAAATTCAAATTATTCCGCTCTAATTGTTTGGCGAAGATAGACTTGGAATAACTAGCTCTATTTAAATCCTTCTCATAAAACTCACGATAAGAAAAGCGTTTACAATATTCTAAACTGAGATTAAAACTGACTACGATTGATTTATTTGCGTTAATAGTAGACATCTCACTCAGATACAATTGAATGGATTCATTATCCTCAATTTGTTCTACAAAACTTAACAAGTCTGAATCTCGGGTATTATATAATCCTTGGAGGGCTTTTCGAGCTTCGGAATATTTACTCGAATGGCAACCTTGCTCTTCTTCGTTAAGATTTGCAAACATCTCATCAATCCAAAATAGCAATCCATCAAATGACTCTATTCCAATTCCGAGCATCTTTATTTCACTTTCTAACAACCGGGCAATAGCACGAACGCCTTCAATTGTTTTAAGACGAGGAATTGGAACATAGGAAGCTTCTTGCTCCAGAAGCAAATATTTTTAATTCATCCCCTTTGTGTAGCCCAATAATTGTTGATTATTAGACAAGTTGTTCAGATATTCGGCCGATTCAGACCCCATATCAGATACTACCCCTTTGAAGTGCAGGCTGCTTAATTGTGGAACCAATGATGATATCAACTCCGGAACTCGAGTAGACGCCTTGTAATCTCCAAATATCAGAAAGTTGGTTTCTTCAATTTATTTAATCAATAATTCACCTCCGATTCCTTGAAGACTATCACCTGCAATTTCAAAGGAATAAACATAGCTTGAAAAATCATTTTTAAAAGTAGCTTCCTGACTATATCCAGAAACCCATATTATAAACAGAACCAAGAACCATTGTAATCTTCTTCTCATCTCAAATTTAATTTTAAGCTTTTATTCTGCTGGAATCACGTATCGAGTTGAGGCCTTACTTATAATCTTCCATTCTCCATCAAATCGTCGAAGCAGGTATTTATCCACGTAACGGAAGGTCTCAATATATGAATCTGCAGTCGCAGTCGCTAAGTCATTTTCAATTCCGATAACATTTCCAGTTCGACCATTGAATTTCCCATATTCCTTTTTGTTAAAAAAATTCGAATATTCCTGAGCTGTGAATTGCTTTAATTGACCGTCTCCCATTGTCAAATACAAAGTTGCATTTTCATAGAAAGTACTAAGTACCAAATCGGGCATACTATGAGAAACTCCTTTCATAAAGTCATTCATAGTTCCCGTTAATTTCTCAAAATCGGATTGGCTAAGACCACAACCGATCGTACCAAAAAAAACCAACACCAACAGAAGTACTCTTTTCATAATTTCATTATTTATTTTAATAAATATTCCATTTACATAATAAGTCATGAATTGAAGCGCATAGCTCGCGCATGAGTCCATTGGACACAATCGCCAAAACCCTTACAATTCACGGTATTATAGTCTAATCCCCAAATGCAATTTACAAGCGGTCATTAACCACTCTTAAAACCTTCCCATTTTTATCTTCTGACAAATCATCTGTTAGTAGATACAGCTTCCCTGTTGGGCTCACTATTGCCTTACGCAGTCGAACACGATCATTAACAAATAATTCTTCGGCACTGACAACCTCATCTTCCACGATGGAAAATCGCCAAAGACTTCCTCTTGATAATACTGGTACGATTAAACTATTTTTCCAAGTTGGGACTTCATCCCCAGTATAGAAACATAGCCCCGTAGGCACCACTGTATGCGGCCAAAACCATTTAGGATCATTCCATTCCCGATCTAATTCAGGCGGTAAGTAATTCATATCGCGGTATTTCCCACTTGTAATTATTGGCCAACCATAGTTAGCTTCCTTTCCAACTTATTAACCTCATCACCTTGACGTGTGCCATGATCAATAAACCAAATATCTTGACCATTCGGTTAAAGCGTCAGGCCTTGAGTCGCGCTAATTCCCAAAGCGTAAAGTCCAGGAATTGTTTCTTCTTCCCATTTTGGATTATCATCGGGTATTGTGCCGTCCAAATTGATCCGATACATTTTACCCCGCCGATCCATATAATCTTGAGAGACAGGCATCTCTGGTTGATCTATCTCTCGAAAGTACCGCTCTCCTACAACGATGTACAACTTCTCATCCCCTCCTATGATCATACCTCCACCATAGTGAACTCTGTCTTTGGAGTATGGTCTTCCAGTCAATAAGACTTTATGATTGCTCAAGTGATAATCTTCATAGGTAGCGCTAATGACTTGCATGGTTGTTCCTCCTATACCCTTTGGTTATCCTTAAAGTCTGGATCCAAAAGGATCTGGAAGTAGGCAGCATTGTCGCCTCCGAATTTGATCCGAATACTATCTGCTGCATCAATTGGCAAGCCAGAGACATTATGTCGCTCCTATGTAAGTAGATTCGCCCACACCATACCGCTGTCCTTCTCAGCGATTAAGACCTCGTCCTCAGACAAAAAGGCCATACTCCAAGGATGGGCTAAGTCATCTAAAATCTCCACTTTCTTGGGAAGAGGTGTGCCAATTACCATTATGTTTTTACAAGAAAAACAAAGTACTACACACAGAATAAAAGAAACCACATATGTCCAATTTCGCATATTACAAAGGTGCAACCCATGTGGCCTGAATCCAAAATCGTTTAGGTAGAATTCGTTCGGAATCATAGCATCGAACAAAAAAATAACGAATTCAACTATGGCTCAGGCGCTATATCGTGGAAAGGTTAACAAGAATGCACAGAAAAAGGAATTCTTTACCAATCCCTTATCTTTCCATCCCTTGCTCAAAGATTTTTTAAAAATGCCGGGAGTTTGTCTAACTTCTTTCTTGAAGGCTTCATAGAATGAAGACTTCGATTTAAATCCTACTTCTGTAGCGATTCCTTCTAAGCTCAGATTGGGAGTGCTTACTATTAATTCTTGAGCAGCCTTTATACGATATGTATTTACAAGAGCATTGTAATTTGTATTCAGATTATCATTGATTAATTGAGATAATTTATGTGTTTTTGTATTGATCGCAATTGCTACTTCTGAAGATTTTAGCTGGGTATTACTATAGACTTCAGACTGCAATAGGTATTTTCTCAACTTATTCTCCATCTCAACAGCGACAGTCACAGGAATTCTCCGATTCTCATATTTGGCGCGTGTTGGACTGGTACTTATCACATTGGATTGATTACGATAATACCACAGAAATCTCAACCAATAAGAAAGGACTGAAAACGCAAGCGGTCCCATTATGTAAGTGGCCTTATTGGCAAAGAAAAAAGCCAAACCAATTAGCGCATTGCCAATATATATACTCAACAGTCACTTGTCTCGAACGGTTAGGTCTTTATAATCAGAAATAAACGCTAGTAACTTATTTCTCATTAACCAAGTGGCAAGTATCAATGAGACCTTCCACATCCAATATATAATAGAGACAAAATAATTATTCCATAGATCAGCGCGAGATCTATAGGGATACAATATGCCTACAAATAGAATTCCTGTCAGCAATAATACGCCTCTGAATATCCAAGACTTTCTTGGTCTCTTAAGTTGCTATAATTCCGCATCGATATACATGAATAATGCGGGGCCAATAAATAAGCATGCTGATAGCCCAAGTTGTTTCCAAGCTTCATCTAATGCTGGATTAAAGTACAAGAGCACAGACTTTCCAATTCGCAAACTTAGCGTTAACATTAGAATTGCCAAAAGACATTGACTTAGTTGTTTCTTCCGATTACTAACAAAGAAGTAGCCTGCAAGTAAGAAGTCATTAAAGGCACCTAATGTGCTAAAGAAAAATAGAATCTGTGTTGTTGGCGACAAATGCAGTTATAGATTATTGATTAACCAAGATACTTACTCCCTATCAATCTGTCCTAAAAGAACATCCACAGATTTTTGCAATTGAGAATCCTTCCCTTCCGCTTTTTCAGTAGGCGCATTTTCTACAATGTAGTCCGGGACAGCAGGACCATGCTCCATATTGCTCTCTGTAGCCTTCACATACCATCCTCTAAAAGGGACTCTAACGAAAAATCCATCTTGCAAGCCCTTTCCTCCTGTAGAAATAACTGCTCCAAATGTAGGCATGCCTACAAGAGCACCATGTCCTAATGTCTTGAAGGCATGGGAGAAGATCTCAGCATTAGAATAACTATTTTGATTACAAACAGCTATAGATGGTTTTGTCCAAGCAGACAAGGGTAAGCGCTCTCCATAAGGATAATGCTCCTTAAATTTTGTATGATTCTTCTTTAGATCATCACTGGCTCCCCGTGGTACTGTATAGGCATGTTGGCGTACATTGAGCACTGCCATTACCATATCAGTAGTCCATCCTCCTCCGTTATATCTTACGTCAATTACGACGCCTTCTTTATTGTATCCACTTGCCATCAATTCACGCTCGAAACTTTCGAAGCTGGACCAATTCATGCCTCTTATGTGGATGTAACCAAGTCTTCCACCTGAGTGTTCTTCCACTAATTTCTCATTATTATCAACCCACTCTTCATAAAGAAGATTACGGGTAGAACTGCTGGGTCTAATTACTACTTTCCGAGCACCCGACGGACTCTGGACAGTAAGTTGGATTCTTTCATCTACTTTTTCATTAAGTAGCGCGTATACATTGGATGCGCCGATTGCTTTTCCATTTACAGCAGTAACAATCTCACCTACCTCCAATTTGCTTTGCTTCTTATCCCCTGGAGAGTGTGGAACGATACGTGTTATTTCAACTCCTGGACCTACAGGCATAAATTCCAGTCCTAATCTACCTGTCCGCTGCTCTTGAGTGTCTTCATCTCCTGACCCAAAAAGTCCCATATGGCTTGAATTCAGCTGACCGAGCATGAGATTACAGTAATACATAAAATCTTGTCTTGTAGAAGCATTTAGCACACGTGCTTTATAAGTATCGTGCAATGCAGACCAATCCTCCCCATGAAAGTCAGGATCATAAAATCGATCTCTTAAGGTTCTCCAAGCTTCTTCAAATATCTGTCCTCTTTCTAATTTGTGATCTATTGTCATCTTGGCATTAAATCCCAATGTCTTAGGACTCTTACCGTCCTTGGAAGCTTTCGTAATCGCTCCTCCACGTTTTAGATAATAGATATTTTTGCCATTTTTATCGAATTGCAATCCGGAAATATTACCATCCGCTAACACTTGTTCGAGATCTTCCCCATTCCACTTTACTTTTTTCAATTCTACTTTTCCTCTTGACGCTGTTCTCGTTCCATTATTTACACTAAAATAGAATTCCTCTCCATCGGCGGAAATTTGAAGATCTGCTTCTCCTCCAGTCATACTTGTAACTTGCACTACTCGCTCATGTATATCCTCTAAGTCGATGACTAAATCCTCTTTTTCATCATCGTCTTTGTCTTTATCCTTGCTTTCTTCTTCCCCTTCCTCATCCCAATCAGATAAAGTTCGCTCCCAATCTTCCTTCGTTAACCAAACAAACCAAATATCTGCATCTCCATTATTACGAATGGATCTAAATCCTAATTTACTGCCATCTGGACTCCATACTGGAACGTCATCACCACGTGGATGCATACTAATATTTGCTGGCTCACCAGTCCCATCACTCTTTCTAATGAATACCTCTTCGTTAAAATCTAAATCTTCCTGAGAATATGCGATCCACTTGCTATCCGGACTCCAAGTAAGATCATAAGGTGTACACCATCCGCTTGAAATCATCCGCGGAGTACTCATAACTCCCATCGTATCCACATCGATTATTGATAACTGACCTGTCACGGCAACAATTGCAATTTGGCTTTTATCAGGAGAAATTTTAAAATATGATTCGTCCTCTGGCGTATTGAGAATCTGCTCTACCTCCCATTCATATGAGTCCATAATCGCCTCGTCTTCGGCAGCATTTACGGTGTATAAATCATAGTCGCCACCCCGATCGCTTAAGAATAAAAGCGTGGAGTCATTCAGCCATTCTGTATTTTTCTCTCTTGCAGTGTGAGGCGCGGGTTGAACCGCTCTACTTTTATCTTCGTCGTTCTGCTTTATATAAACTTCTCCTCTTACGGTAAATGCAATGTGTTCCTCATCAGGAGAAAGAGAAAACTCGCTTGCTTCCTTCGTGTACGTTTTAAACTCTTCCGGATCAAACCTATAGTCACTTCCTACATGAACGGATACGTGCACAGGACTTGCCTCTGCTGCACTATCCAGCGTATATAACTTGCCAGAGTGCGAGTAGATAATTTGCGATCCATCTCTTGAAATATCAAAATAATCTATTCCTTCATCTTTATAATTTGTAATTGCAATAGGAAGACCTAATGAAATCCCATTCTGATCTAATTCCCATCTATAGATATTGTAGCGTCCATCTCGAGCCGACAAAAAGTATAAATTATAATCTGCGCCCCACGTGGGCATAACGTCTTGCCCTTCATCCATTGTCAACTTGCTATACGTCTCCTTGCTTGCATTAAAAATCCAGACATCACGGTTAGCAGGCCCGCGATATGCTTCTCTTGCTAGCTTACAATTCCCTCTGACAAACGCCATAAGCTCCCCATCTGCAGAATATCTACCATTTAGCCCCACCGCATCATGTGATCGATAAGGTGTATTCCCATTGGTACTAATGGTATAGAATTCATCTTCTCGCTCTACTTGAATATAGTTACGTGCAGTACAGAAAAGTATTTCATCATCTGTAATCCAAGATGCCGATTCATCAGATCCAGAGTGATAGGTCAATCGCTGAAGATTTTGACCATCAGCATCGATTGTAAAAACATCATAATTGCCATATCGATTGGAGGAAAAAACGATCCGACTACCATCAGGACTCCATCTTGGAGTCCGTTCATAAGCCTCGTGAATGGTAATTCTATTCGCCGTACCACCTTCGATAGGTGCGGTCCATATATCCCCTTGATATGCGAATGCTATCTGAGCCCCATCTGGACTGAGCGTAGGAAATCTGAGCAGTGGAGCACTATCCTGTGCTTGAGAATCAAGATTTAAAAGTAGACTTAGAAAGGCTATATTCCAGAAGATTTTCAGCATAACGATACAGTTTTGGTGTTTCGCAAATGTAATTAATCTCGTTCAATCCCATTATCACTTTAACTTTCACTTTGTTATGTTCAGCATTTTCATTGGAAGAGCCGAAATGTTGATGCGATTTATACTACTTTGACGCCACTTAAAGACGACTATTATGACAAGAAGGAAATTTATAGATAAAGCCGCCGTAGCAGGGGCGGCAGCTTTCTTACCTATATCCCGTATCTTTTCGACCAGACAGCCTAAGTACAAAATGGGATATCAGCTTTTTTCTATTAGAGATGCCATGGCAAAAGATCCTTTGGCAACTTTAAAAGAACTCATAACCATGGGGTATGAAGATTTCGAAGTATACGGGTATGACGAGATAAATGGTACTTACTATGGATACGAGGCGACCGAATTTAAGAAGGTGATAGATGACCTCGGCGTTACTATTACAAGTGGGCATTACGGATTTGCTCCATACCTTGATAAATCCGTAGATGAGATGAGTAGATATGTTGACAAGTGTATCGAAGGAGCAAAGATTCTAAATAGCAATTATATTACTTGGCCTTGGATAGCTCCAGAACAACGAACAATAGATAATTTCAAATTAATGGCCTCAAAACTTAATGTTATTGGAGAACAAGTAAATAAAGCGGGTTTAGGCTTTGCGTATCACAATCATGGTTTTGAATTTGAAGATCATAACGGAGAAAATGGATTTGATATAATTATCTCCGATACTGACGCGGCACTTGTAAAACTCCAAATCGATATGTATTGGGTTATGCACTCTTCTAATTACACTCCTAAAGAACTGATTAGTACGCAACCAGGCAGATATGTGATGTGGCATATTAAGGATATGGATAAAGTCAGTAGAGATTATACAGAACTGGGCAACGGATCTATAGATTATCTAACCCTGTTGCCAGATCCTATAGCATCAGGACTTGAACATTACTACATAGAACAAGGTGGTAATTATGCTATTAATTCCACTCAAAGTGCCAGAGATAGTGGTGTTTATCTCAAAAATCATCTTCAAAAATTTTTATAATAAACATTACTTCATTCTAATCTGTAAATTTTAATTCAATGACCTTTTTAGAAAATCTATAAAATTTCCATTTAGAATTTGGGCTACATTCTGAGCACTATAACCTCGAGCTTCAAGCAAAGTAGGTAGCTTCTGAAGATCGGCGATAGTATCCAGGTCTTTAGGACCTTGTTCTGTTCCAAAGCCGCCATCAAGATCTGTTCCTATTCCTATGTGATTACAGTTTCCCGCAAGTTGACAGATATGATCCATATGATCTATCATATGAGATAAGGAAACTCCAGTAGATTCAGGAGTAGAAATTCCTCGCTTCCAATTAGGTACCATCATCCAAGCGTCTAACGGAATTCCTATAACCCCACCTCTTTCTATGATAGCACTAATCTGTTCATCTGTAAATTGACGATTGTGCGGGACTATGGATCGACAATTCGAATGACTCGCCCACAGAGGCCCATCGAAATGATCTATAGCTTCCCAAAATGAAATATCACTTAGATGAGTAACATCAAGAATTATATCCAGTGCTGCCATCTCATTTAATAACAATCTCCCCTTCTCTCCTATGGAGCCATCACTATCTGTTCCAAAAGCGTATGTCCCTGGACCATAATGAGCAGGACCAAGAGCGCGTAATCCGCGATTATACATCATATGCAAATGTTCCATGCTACCGATTGAATCCGCACCTTCGAGACTTAGCATATACCCAATAGGAACTGAAGTCGACTGCGACTGCCAGGACTCAAGATGATCCGCCAAGCCCGCTTTATCTTTAATCTGCAGCATGTAACCTTGCCTTTCCATCTCCTTATACCATGCCAATTGCCCTTGTGTTTGGGCCCATGCTTGCTCTGGTGAGTTCCACCCTGGAAGAGCACTATGAGATTTCACATATCTAGCGATCAGCGTAGCTACGACAAAACCAATATTCCCTTCACGGAGACTCTCAAATGAAACTGTCCCCTTACTTCTATCAGGTTTGTCAACGAGTAACTCCTCACTTGCTCTAATTTCCTGAACAGATTTGCGGAGATCACGATTCCATTCCATAGCATTCATGGATAAATCCAGATGCACATCTACAATCATGGGTTTCTGCATAAATATTTATTTTGATTTCTTCGATAATTCCAATAATAAACAAAATCATCTATTCTTTCCTATCCTGGTTCCATTTATCCAAAACAAGATGAAGGAAGTCCAATTTACTGTGATTTTGTCCTTCGGCGTTTAATTATTAGATTTCATTACAACAGTTAGCATGTGTCTACTGTTTGCTATAATCATCTGATTATCAATTATTTTAATATATATATTTTAAACTATTTTTGCCTTCTATAACAGACTCTCACTTGAAGAATAATAAAATAAGTTTTTTCCTGCGAACGCAAGAAGCGGATGAACGCCCAGTCTATATGCTCGGTAGTTTCAACAAATGGAAAACGTTCGACGAGAACTACCTAATGGTTCAACAAGAACCTACACTTTATCGCCTTGACATTGACAAATCATTGCTTCCTACTATCGTAGGATACAAATACACCCGTGGTGATTGGTCTTCAGTAGAACTCACTAAGGAAGATAATATCGCAGCGAATCGAAATATTGACCTTAGCACTATAAAAGGACATGTGTTTGATGATGTTAGCCACTGGAGGAGACATTGGTTACCTTATAAGAAGCCATTGATTCCACATGTAGAATTGATTGATGAAGCCTTTGAGATACCCCAATTGAATAAGACGAGGAAAGTTTGGGCGCTCTTACCTTATGATTATTACTCTCATCCTGAAAAGAGATACCCCGTCCTATATTTGAATGACGCCCAGAATCTATTTGATGAAAATGCGCCTTATGGAAATTGGGAAATAGATAAGAAGCTAGCTGTTCTTACAGAATATAGTTGTGGTGGAGTTATCATTATAGCTATAGAACATGGCGGAAAATCTCGGAATAGTGAATATAACTTCGGAAGTGAGCAACTGGGAAGTGCTGAAGGCAAAAAATATATTAGGTTCTTAACGGACACACTCAAAATACATATTGATAAGCATTATCGAACTATGCCCGAAAGAGAATATACGGGCCTCGGAGGGAGTTCTTTAGGAGGCCTTATTAGCATATTCGGTGGATTGATATATCCTGAGGTCTACAGCAAGCTTATGATATTCTCTCCTTCTCTATGGACTGCTAAGGATCTTAGTTTTCCACACATTCACTTCACAGAGAAATTTCATACTAAGATGTATATCTATTCCGGTGGCCAAGAAAGTCAGAACCACTTGAAGAATATGTTGGAATTCAGAGAAATGATAAAAATAGAAAGTGAGCAATACGCAGATCTCGAAATTCGTACTTCTATAAATCCCACTGGTACACATGCAGAATCATTCTGGAGTGATGAATTTCCCAGAGCTATAGAATGGTTATTCTTCGACACATTGGAAGATCCCACCTTACGGGAAATACACAAAGAGATTAACAATATATGAACCTACTCAAATTAGAAATAATAACAGGCAGCGAAACGATCATTGTCCCTTTATTCAGCAAGATTGATACGCTTATAGAATACATCGATGACCAAGCTCTTGCAAGTATAGTCCTGAAGAACTGGGAAGAAGATAAGCGTGCTCAAGTAACGCCCATTTTCAACCAGAATCGTTGGATAATACCTGTTAACTGTGCGAAACACAATAGTTTCGAAAAACTAAAAAAAGAATTCCAAAAAATAGCGCATACATGGAAAACTGCATGGGGAGCGGGCGTGGCCGTAGCTCTTCAAGACGCTAATTTAGAACAAGCGGATGCAATTCTAAATGGGCTCATTACCGGAACCTATCAAATAGGAAAATATAAATCGTCAAAGATTCCAACTCCTAAATTGCAAAATATTGGTGTAAGAAATGATGCACTAAGCAGCGAACATTTAAAAAGCATCTTAGGTATTGCAGAAACCCAAATGCAGATCATGGATCTCATGAATGGTCCTGCCAATGTTTCTAATATTGAGAAGATAATCTCTTGGGCGAAGGCATCTGGCAGCACACATGGCTACGACGTTACAGTACTTGACACCGCGCAATTGGAATCTCTGGGAATGGGATCTTTACTTGCAGTTGGAAAAGCGGCTGTTACTCAATCTCATATGCTCGTCATGGAATACAAGCATAGAGCTGCTATCGGCGATAAAATAGCACTTGTTGGAAAGGGAGTTACATTTGACACTGGAGGCCTATCTATAAAGGGATCTACGAACATGCACTACATGAAAAGTGATATGGGAGGAGCTGCGGCCGTTCTGGGTGCCATTGAGACCGTAGCGAAGAATCAATTAAAACGACACGTCATAGGCGTTGTGCCACTTGCTGAGAATGTTATAGCAAGTAATGCGGTAATACCTGGTGATATCATTACAACTTATAGTGGTAAGACGATAGAAGTTATAGATACGGACGCCGAAGGAAGAATGATTCTGGCAGATGCCTTATTCTATACACAAGAACAATTCAATCCAGATATTATGATTGATCTGGCCACGCTAACTGGTAGTGCAGTAAGAACATTTGGTTACCACTGTGGTGCTATATTTAGTAAGAACTCGGCTTTATTAGAGAAGCTTCAGACTATAGGCACTACTTATGGCGAGCGCCTTTGGCCTTTGCCAATATGGGATGAATATCAAGAGGATCTATATTCTGATGTTGCTGATCTCCGTAACTTAGGCACCTTGCCTATGGCTGGTGCCATAACTGCCGCCAAGTTCCTTGAAAACTTCACAAATGAACATCCTGCATGGACACATCTGGATATTGCGGGGGTGGCTTTTGGTAATACTCCAAGTTCTAAGCAAAAAGCTGGAACTGGGTTCGGTGTAAAATTATTATTCGAATTTATCAGAGCTATATAATTGGGCTACTATAGCGCGAAACAGTAGCGAAGGAAGTCTATGT
>JBLIDB010000033.1:0-28555 GCA_047634015.1 Saprospiraceae bacterium | reverse complement strand
TCGTAACATTCAAGGTGGCCTAAATACACTAATTTCTCATTTAGAAAAGGCGACGTTTTTTCACGCGCAAGATCTTGACATACCGGAAGTGACTTATCTACTTTAACTTCTCCATAAGTCGTCTTGATTGACTTTTTCTTCGACGGTCACGCGATTTTGATTCCAGTAATGAACTTAAAATATCATTACCCATCTCTTTCATAATACCATCAAAAAGAATTTCTAATTCATAGGAATCTCTGGAATTCTTAAGGCCCTCTATATCATTCAAACGCTCGCTAAACTTCTCAGTTAATTCAGCCTTATTCATCGTTCTTAATATTTTTACTCAATATATTGCTTTTTATATATATACGACATTCTGAAATGCACCTACTTAATATTACTTCTTACATCCGGTTAATAGCCAAAACTACTTTTTGCGCTTGCATTATTATAATATTCGTTCAATGTTCAAGCACCAAAAAAGAAAGTGAGAACGCAAACGACATGGGTTCCCAATCGTATGAAGAGGGCATAAACTCTAATCAAATCAACACTGTTGATTATGGAAACATACCTCTAAATCTAAGCGATTTATTACGGCGTGCTTCAGGAGTACAGATAACTGGATCCGGTAATGACATTTCAATCAAGGTACGCGGTACGCAATCATTTGGTCAAACAACCCAGCCTTTGTTTGTAATCGATGGAACTCCAATGGGAATGAGTTATTCCACGGTCAATAGAATGATTAATCCTCGATTAGTGAAAAGCATAAATATGCTTAAAGGAAGTGCCGCAGCCCTATATGGCTCCCGAGCTTACAATGGAGTCATATCTATAGAAATGAAAAAAAATAATCAAACGATCCGATTCTCAAATCACTTCATACATTGAATTTTTGCCCAATTATAGGAATTCGCGGAAATTGTAATTTCAATCTCTATTTCTTAGCTTCGATTCAATTCGTATGATGACTAGAAACCAACCCATTGCTTAGGATGATATCTTTTCCACTTTCTGGACGACATACTTGTGCTTTATAATTAGAATTATCTATTAGCCATTCTCCTGTAGATTCTATAAGCGGCAGATCCAAAATTGGTAATGCTTCAATACTCTAGACAAGAGACTTCTCGATCTCACTACTCTGCTGATTAACAATGTCAATATATTGCACACTTGTAATTGCTGGTGCAATTTCCTTAAATTCCATTGTAGGCTCTATCTATAAAGCATGATCTCCGCTTGGACCATCTCCGCCTTCTTCTACTATAAGTTCTAATATCCCACCTTTAACCTCTATATCAATACTCTTAGGAGGATCTCCTTGATGCATGATACCTCTATTGAAAATTTCAATTCCGTTATGCTTCAGTTTGAATACTTCACTACCAGAGTCTACATGTCCATTTTTCCCTTCAACCCCTAAAAATTCTTTTCGAGTCTTTGATAAATTATAAAAAACACCTTTTCCATCAGTTAATGGAATGGATTCTACTGTAGATCTGGTATAATCAATTTGGCGATCGTTAATTCCCACCTTGGTGGCAAAAGTCCGCGCATCATTCAACTTTAATCTGATAACAGAATGGGCATGTACACCGATTCCTCTTTCATAGGTTTACCCACTACTTGAAATTGTTCTCCAGCCACTGACAAATTTCTAATAGGAGTGGCAAAAGATTGTTGGCCAAGGGCAAGGTCTTCTATATGAATAAGATCTTGAGCAAAAATCGTAATTGAATTCATCCCAATGAGTGCTGCGATTATTAGTCTCAGTATCATTAAAATACAAATTTTCCTACAAGATAATTATACAGCTCACTACGGAATAATGAAAGACTAATCAGATTAATATCACCTGAGGCAAGAGAGAAAACAATTATTCTTGATAAGAATCAGCTTATATTTTCAAGCTCCGCTATCAAGAGGCTCGTTTATAATGAGCAGATTGATTTGCTACAAATTCTCGAACTTCCTTTAGGCTATCAAATAACTCTTCAAACGAATCAATTACAAAATATTGGGCCTGATACTTATCCTTGATATATGGGGTATTCATAATTCTTATCGGATCAAAATCAATATGATGGGCATCCGCAGAAAGGCTAAAAACAGATTCTCCTGCTGAAGAAAGAATTCCCGCACCATAAATTTTCACTCCTCTGTCAGTTCTGATAAGTCCGAATTCTACTGTGTACCAATATAGTCTCGCTAAGTATTCTATTATCGTCGGATTATCAATATGATCGAGAGAAAGGTCGCTCAAGCGTTGCAAATAATCGCAAAAGAACTGCTCACTCAAAAGAGGAATATGACCAAATACATCATGAAACATATCGGGCTCTTCCAAGTAGTTGAGTTGCGCCAACGATCGTAGCCAAGTTGTAGCTGGAAATTCTTTACGTGACAAATGTTCGAAAAAAGCTCGATTATCTATAAGTCCTGGTACCACATAAATACTCCAACCAGTTGCCGAATCCAATGCTTTATTAACTTCAGAAAAATTTGGCACAGAATCCTTCACAAAACCACACTTATGGATCCCTTCTAAATATTCCGGGGCTGAAAGTTGAGGAAGAATCTCCATCTGATGGTCATATAATAAGGACCAAACCTTGTGATCCTCAATTGAATAAGCTTTATAATCTTGTATCATTTCCAAATACTTGTCTTGACAATTATTGTTTCACTAAACTATTGTTTTATTACCTTTAATGCAAGTTTTATCTGAATAAAATGAACTCTGCAAGACAAAGGCCTATTTAGTTCATAGCTTTGCAATAATTCGGTGAAGTAAGATTTGAAAACGTAAGATTTAGAATGAAAGAAGATCTCGATATTTTTAGAGAGTTAGCATTGGGCTTATTAAGTGAGGAAGAGAAAAACCCAATTGCACCAACAGTGAGTTCTGACATAATATCATCATTAGTTGATCTCGAAATAGAAGACACCCCACTCTCAGAAGAAGCATTTAAAAAGTCAATCTCTGGACTTCTAAAATATACGCCTAAGACCTCAACTCCCGAGTTCTTCAATCAGCTATTCGGTGGGAGACAGGGAAAGGCTGTAATAGGCGAATTATTAGCTGCAATGCTGAATAATAGCATGTATACTTATAAAGTAGGTGGGCCTATGATTATGATGGAAAAAGCCATCTTCACAAAGCTCAAAACCTTAGTAGGCTACCCAACTACTGCCGAAGGAACGATCGCTACAGGTGGATCTATGACCAATTTCATGGCGATGTTAATGGCACGTGATAAATATGCTCCTGAAATAAGGACTTCAGGCCAAGGTCCAACACTTGTCGCCTATACTTCTCAAGAATCTCACTATTCTGTAGATAAGAATGCGGTATTTGCCGGAATAGGAAAAGATAATGTGCGGAAGATTAGCAGTGATGCAGAAGGCAAAATGAAAGTCCAAGAACTTTCTAAAGCGATTCAAAAGGATAAAGCTGAAGGCAAACTTCCATTCTTTGTAAATGCTACTTCGGGAACCACGGTTCTTGGGGCATTTGATCCGCTGAGAGAGATTTCCGAAATATGTCAGCAGGAAGATCTCTGGATGCATATTGATGGGGCGTATGGCGGGGCTTGTCTTTTTAGTGAAAAGTATAAACATCTTCTTGATGGCTGTGAGCTATCAGATTCATTCAGTTATAATGCTCATAAAATGCTTGGGGTTCCTATAACCTGTTCCCTCATACTAACGAAGCACAAAAAGTACATGTATGATTCTTTTTCTAATGAAGCAAGCTATCTTTATCAGACGGATACAGATGAGATAAATCCCGGTAAGATCTCCCTACAATGTGGACGTCGTAATGATGCCTTAAAGTTTTGGTCCCTTTGGAAATCCGTTGGGACAGATGGTCTTAGGGATATGGTTGATCATCAATATCATTTGGCTGATGTCGCGAGAGAATATGTCAGAAATAACGCCGACTACACCCTCTATAATGATGGCCCTTCTGTGAACATCTGTTTCAACTATAAAGGGTTATCCCCTGATCTTCTTTGTAATAGCCTTTATGAACATTCAGAGTTGATGATAGGATATGGATCGTTTAAAGGAGTGAGGTTCATTCGTCTCGTCACTATAAATGCGAATAACAATGAGAAAGACATTATGAATTTCTTTGAAAAGTTAGAAGCACATGCTGAAGCGCTTCTTAATTAGATAGGTACTTATGGATCATATTACGAAATCTCGCTCTATCAATGCGTTTTACGTGTGTAATTTTGGGCTCATTTGAAATTTCAATAAAGCCTCTTTGGGGAGCGTCATCCGCACCACCTAGGACATTCATACTTACATCTGCAGATTCCAGCACTATACTTGGATCTATTATAGCTGCCATAGCACATGGATCTGCCCATGTCAATCTAAGATCATGCTCATTGTCTTTTTGCCATTGCATCCGAACTCCTTGAATATCATGTGCAAAGGTTGCCAATTCCGTATTTAACTTCTGTAGTCCATGCCATTCGTCTAAAGATAGCCATCCACTATCCATCGTCGTGTCCCAGCCAATTGTTGTCATAGTTAACCCTGAAGTAAATACTTCTTGGGCCGCTTCTGGATCGGCCCAAATATTGAACTCTGCTAAAGGAGTTACATTTCCTGGCAAGTCTACCAATCCTCCCATTACATAAGTATGATCTATTAGATCTAGTATCTCAGGTGCACTTCTTATTACCATAGCCATATTGGTTAAAGGGCCCAGATTCACTACTGTAAGCTCTTTGGGAAAAGCTCTAATCGCCTCTATCATAGAATTTACAGCATCTTCTGAACTCGACATTCTATCTTTCAATGATAATCCAATGTCGCCTAAGCCATCTTTACCATGAATAAAATCTGCAGTCCCCAGAGCTCTATCTAAAGGTTGAGCGGCTCCAAGATGAACAGGAACATTAGCGTTACACAATTCACATATATAAAGAACATTTTGAACGACCTTATCCAATGGCACATTACCACCTACTGTAGAAATTCCGATTACTTCCAGATCCGAACATCTCAGGGCCATTATCAGCGCCATAGCATCGTCAGTTCCTGCATCCGTATCTATCCAGATTTTCCTCATAAGATCAGTTTTGGCTCAAATATCGACTTATTGTAAGTCAATTCTGACTCAATGCATGGAACTTGTGAGAGGATATCGCAATTGTAGTAGATGAATTTCGTTTTAGATTTGCATTAGTAATTTATCAACTCACTTACCATGTCTAACAAAACAATACCAGTAGTAGATCTTCAAGAATTCGTTAATGGCACAGAAGAAGAGCGCCAGCAATTTGTCCAAAGTCTTGGGCATGCTTTTCATGAAATAGGGTTCGTTGGCGTTAAAAATCACGGTATACCAATGTCACTTATTGACGACTTCTATGTTGCTTCTAAGGCATTTTTTTCACTGGATAAATCAATAAAATCATCCTATGAGATTGCTGGGTTGGCGGGACAGAGAGGATATACTTCCTTTGGTAAGGAACATGCAAAGCACTCTGACGTTGCTGACCTCAAAGAATTTTTTCAAATTGGGCAAGAATTATCTGAGGATCATCGGGATCAAGCAGATTATCCGAATAATATCAGAGTCCCCGAAATACCAGCATTTCACACTTTAGGCTGGCAATTATACAAGACATTCGAACAAGTAGGAGAACAACTTCTTCGCGCCATCGCTATACATCTTGATCTGGGGACTGAATTTTTCTCCGAGAGAATTCAAGATGGTATAAGTATTCTTAGGGCTATTCATTATCCACCTATAACTTCCGAACCAGAAAATGCCATTAGAGCAGAACAACATGAAGACATCAATCTCATCACATTATTGGTAGGGGCTTCGGCAGGTGGTCTTCAATTACTGGATAAGGAAAACAAATGGCTGGACGTAACTACCGAAGAGGATGAAATCGTTATTAATGTCGGAGATATGCTTCAACGCCTGACCAATGATTATCTAAAATCTACTACCCATAGAGTTGTGAACCCTCCCCGTGAGCAATGGCATCAACCAAGACTCTCTATACCATTCTTTCTACACCCTAAGCCCAATATGGATCTTACATGCTTAGATCGATGTGTTACAGAAGACAATCCTTTGCATTATAAATCAATCACGGCGGGAGGATATCTGGAACAGCGGCTAAGAGAAATTGGCTTAAGAAAGTAAATTGAGATATAAAGTACTCTACCCTCCAAAATTTAATCAGATAATGAAAAAATTAGGTATCCTTTTCTTCTTTACATTTTCCATAAACCTGAGCGCTCAGTTGTATGTTGCGCGTGCTGTCGGACAAGACTTTGGATTATTTGATGCCATTTCCAACAATAATACTGAGTCCTACGAAGGGAATCCTTACCTAAACAAAGAATGGAGAAATGTAGCGATTACTACTGTATCTGGAGAAGAAATGTCATTTGAAAAGGCCAAACTTGATATATGGCAACATATCTTAATCGTCAATAAAGAAGGTTTCGACAAAACAGCGAATAATCACCTTATTGCTATTATAGATTTTGATGAGGGAACAATAAAAAAAGAATCGTTTATGAAAATCGGAGTAAATAATAAACTTCGATTTGCTAAATTTCTTAAACAAGGAAGAATTAAGCTATTTGAAGTATATACTAAGAACTTCAATAAAGTGAGAAAAGATCCGAACGCCTCAGGGTATGATAAAAAACTAAAGTCATCGTTTTCCAGTTTAAAGAAAAAATTCTATATCTCTATTGATGATGAAGAATTAGTTGAACTAAAAGCTTCTAAAAAAGGATTTATCAAATCGTTTCCAGAAGAATACAAGAGCAAAATATCTGGACTCTTTAAATCCCAAAAGCCAAATTTAAAGGACGCCTCTGAATTAATCGCATTCTTAGGCGGGATCGAAGAAGGACTCTAAAGCCATCTTATTTACATGATTTAGCTAGTCCTTAGTCAAAATGGACAAGCAAAGCTGACCACTCTCCTATCAAAATTTATCTTTGCGACAATTTTTGTCATTTAAAGATTTTAGAAGATTTGCTTACAGCTACTAATATATTCGTCCAGTATGGTGATCGTGTACTTCTCGATCATATCAATCTTGTAATAAAAAATAAAGATAAGGTCGGTCTCGTAGGCCGAAACGGCGCTGGAAAGTCTACGCTACTTAAAATATTAGCTAGTGAAATATCGCCCCATGAAGGAACTATTACCATGCCTGCAGAAGGGACCATGGCATTCTTACATCAAGAGATAGAAATAGAGCAGGATAAGACAGTAATCGAAGAGACGATGACAGCATTCTCAGCGTTGGAGGAGCTAAATGCTATGATCGAAAGTCTAAATCAAGAGATAGCTACGCGTACAGATTATGAATCTCAGGAATACCTCGATATCCTTCAACAATTCTCAGATCTCAATGAACAATTCGCGCTATTAGGTGGTGAAACTTCCGAAGGTGATGCTATCAAAGTGTTGACCGGACTGGGATTCAAACAAAAAGATCATACGCGAAAAATAGAGGAATTCAGTGGTGGATGGCAGATGCGCGTAGTACTTGCGAAGATGCTCTTGAAAAAACCAGATTATCTTCTACTTGATGAGCCTACGAATCACTTGGATATAGAATCTATTATCTGGCTTGAAAAATTTCTCAAAGCATATTCAGGCTCAATAATTATTATATCTCACGATCAGCAGTTCTTAGACAACTGTACTAACAGAACCGTAGAGATCGAATTAGGACGAGTTCAAGACTACAAAGCTGCATATACCGAATATCTGGAATTGCGTAAAGAGCGACGGGAGAAAATGGTTTCTGCTTTTGAAAATCAGCAGAAGGTAATCGCTCAAAGAGAAAAGACCATCAATCGTTTTATGGCAAAGGCTACCAAAACCAAGATGGCCCAATCCATGAAGAAGCAACTCGATAAAATGGATCGCATCGAAGTGGAAAGTGAAGATTTAAGTGCCCTGAAGCTCAAATTTCCCTCCGCACCACGATCAGGCCAGATAGTAGCCGAAGGCAAAAATGTTACAAAACATTATGGCAAACTTGAAGTGCTTAACAATATTGACCTATCCATCGAAAGACAGCAAAGAATCGCTTTTGTAGGACAAAACGGTCAAGGGAAAACAACCTTGGCAAAAATCCTCGTCGGTCAATTAGAAAAAACCAATGGAGATATAGCGCTTGGACACAACGTTACTGTAGGCTATTATGCTCAGAATCAAGCAGAAACACTAGATCGTAATCGCACACTTCTGGAGGTTATGGAAGATCACTCTCCTCCAGAGATGCGGACTAAGCTCCGAAACATTTTGGGGGCATTCATGTTTAGTGGAGAAGATGCAGAGAAAAAAGTATCGGTCTTAAGTGGAGGAGAACGAGCAAGATTAGCATTGGCATGTCTACTCCTGCGCCCTTTTAATCTGTTAGTCTTGGATGAACCTACTAATCATCTTGATATTATCACCAAAGAAATCCTGCGTCAAGCCATCGATGATTATGATGGTACACTTATCATAGTCTCTCACGATAGACATTTCTTAGGTGGCTTGACAGATAGAACAATTGAGTTCAGGGATGGGCAACTTTATGAATACTTAGGAGATGTCAACTACTTCTTGAAAAAGAGGGAATTGGATAATATGCGTGAAGTCGAAACACATAAAACCCAAAAGAAAGCAAATGTTTCTAATCGAAAAAAAGAAGTAAAGAATAAAGAATCCTCTCCTGAACAAAAGAAATTAGAAAAGAGTATCCAGAACGTCGAGCGGAAAATAGAACGAATAGAGAAAGATATTAAATCCTTGGAAAGAGAGATGGCAGTCCCTGGTTTCTATGAAGGAGAAAAGTCTTCTGTAATACTGTCAAAGCACAAAGAAACCAAAGAAGAATTGTCCAAGCTATACGGACGCTGGGAAGGCGAACAAGCTCAATTAGAAAAATTCGCATAAGACATATTGAATCGAAAAGGAATTATATATTGCAGTGCTATATATAAGATTCTTGTGATTCTAAATTAGAAAACTCAAATCGTAATGATACCTACCTCATTATCCTCATATATTGAACTTCTTAAAAATCAGTTCCATCTTATTTCAGAAGAAAGACTCGAAACATTGGATAGACTGGCAAACATTATTCTCTCAACTCTAAAATCAAATGATGTGTGTAGAATTATGTCAATATGCACGCATAATTCTCGTCGTAGCCAACTGATGGAAGCTTGGTTAGTAGCGGCATCGCAGTACTACAATATTGAAGGAGTATCCGCCAGTTCAGGAGGTACTGAGGCGACAGGATTCAATATTCGCATGGTGCTTGCGATGAGGCAGGCAGGATTTCATTTGATAGAAGAAGAATCAGGACAAAATCCACGATACAACCTTATTCCGCTTCACGAAACTGCATTAGGGCATCAAATGTTTAGCAAGAAATATGATGAGTCTTTCAATCCACAAAATGACTTTATTGCAATAATGGTATGCGATCATGCGGATCAGAACTGTCCAGTAGTCTTGGGAGCTAATCACAGAATAAGTTTGCCTTTCTTAGACCCTAAAGTTGATGACAATACGCCTATGGAGCATGAGACATACATGGGCAAAATCGAAGAGATTGGAAGAGAAATCATCTATATCATGAGCAAAGTGGCGTAAATCAATTATGGTACTAAAATTCCGATGAAAACAGGATTAATTCATCTTACAACTTTGAGAAAGTCCTAAATGCTTCCATAAATTGAGTTTCATTAAAAAGCGAGATTAGCCGGCCGACATAGGCAGGTTCTACTATCTATATTGAATGTATTACTTCGCTATTTTTTTTTAAAGCGCTTCACTAAGAAAAAAAGCGCTTCCATTACTGAAAGCGCTTCTTACTAAATTCTATTAGGCATGTTTATAATGCCTTGTTTTATATTTTTCCATCTGCGGTCTTAATTTTGAAATAGCATTATCCAGTGCTACATCATGACCCACTCCTTCTCCCTCTGCATAAACATCTTTTCCTTTTAATCGGAGGTGGATTTTTACTTTCTGGTAAGGATGCTTTTCTCCGCGAAAAAACACCTTAGCTGAATTGATAAATGGATAACTTGAAAAATACTTTTGCAACTGCTCGTTGGCATACCTTTCGTTGTAATTCTTACTGGTATCTACACTTTCACGATCAATTTTAATATCCATATCTATATTTTAGTTTAAAAAATAGTACTCAAAGAACTCACTTAGTAACAAAAGCACTATATACTTTTGTTCACAGGATTAAGATAAAGTTTATTATGTCGAAACCCAAAATCTCCACATATAAATTTAAAAAACATGCAACAATCGATATTACAAGTCTGATACTTTAGCTCTGATCCTTTGATACTCATGAGGTCTATTACCTTTAGCCCAATGAGAAAGATAATAAAAGCCATCACCCTTTTGGCGATTCTTGCTAGTATAGCATTCTTCTATGCGGCCGGCCACATAATCGACCAACAAATGAATGTGCACTTGATAAAGGACCATGGTTCTCCTGATCCTAAGCTAAAAGCATTTCATAATACGCTAGCCATCGCCGATTGGCATGCCGATAATCTACTTTGGGATAGAAACCCTTTGGCAAGGTTAGATCATGGGCATATTGACGTACCACGTTTAATAGAAGGCAATGTTACACTTCAAGTATTTGATGCTGTTATTAAAACCCCTAAAGGACAGAATTACCAATCTAATACTGGCGCAACCGATAATATTACCGCATTAGCGATTGCCAATAGATGGCCCATAAAAGCTTGGTTTAGTCTAATTGAACGTGCCCTGTATCAAAGTAAAAAACTTCATCTCGCCGCGGCTAATTCTAATGGTAATCTTGTTATAATTAAGTCCCAAGGAGACCTTAAGAACTTGGTTGAGGTTAAGTCAAAGACCGATAGTGCTATAGTGGGAGGAATGCTCTCGATAGAAGGGCTTCATGCCTTAGAGGGAAAACTTGAAAATCTCGAAGTACTTTACAAGAAAGGATATCGCATGATGGGATTAGTACATTTCTTTGATAATGAGGTTGGTGGATCTTCTGCTGGAGCTAATCAAGGAGGTCTTACTCCATTCGGTAGGCAGGTAATCAAACGCATGGACGAACTTGGGATTATTATTGACCTTGCTCATGCCTCCCCGACATTAATTAGTGAAGTATTGGAATTGACATCCTCTCCCTGCGTAGTAAGCCACACTGGTGTAAGAGGTCAATTCGAGACGCCGCGTAACCTTTCGGATAACCACTTAAGCAGCATTGCTAAAAACGGAGGAATGATCGGTATCGGATTTTGGGATGGGGCTGTTGGTAATCCAAATCCTTCAAATATTGTCAAAGCTATGAAATATGCAGTGAGCATATCAGGCATAAACCATATCTGTCTGGGTTCTGATTGGGATGGTGGAACTAAGACATACTTTGACGCTGCCAACCTCTGGGTGCTTACAAAAGCTATGCGTGAAGGTGGTTTCTCTGATGATGAGATCAGCAAAATAATGGGAGGTAATCAATTACGATTTCTATCCGAAGCGCTCCCATCTTCTTAGGTAGAATAAAAAAAGCCCATTGCTTTTAGGCAATGGGCTCAACTCAAATAAAAAGCTATCTCATTTTAATCAATTCTTAACATCTTATGATGTGCTCTTTGTCCAGCGATCTCTACCTCATAGAAGTACATTCCGCTTTCCTGAATCTTCGTATTATCTATTTCGAAAGTTGTTGTTCCTTTCTGAACATTTCTTGATTCTGTCATTATTACTCTACTATGCATGTCATAGATTCTTAATACCGCCTCTCCAGCTTCTGGAACTTGTACTGCTATTGTAGTAGAAGTCGACCATGGATTTGGTCTGTTCTGCATAACTGTAAGGAATCCCGAATCTGAAGCAACTTTCTTAAGTTGTATTCCTTTCGTTCCTTCTGGAGTATAAACTTGGGCACTCATCCAAGATTCTACAATAGATAGATCAACTGTTGCATTTTCATTTAATACCAGCGTGAATAATTCATCTCCTTTCTTGACATTGATTGTTGATCGTTCTGTGTTACTTAGCCTAAGCGTGCGCTCGTTATCAATAATATGCAACTGATCATCATTAATTGTAAGCTTCCCTCCCTCGACACGGTCGATTTGTTGGCCATTCGTCCATGCCAATTCAGCCTGTAAAGCACTAATATTGACATCCTCTTGAGCGAATACTTTGACGTAAGTCTGATTTCCCGCTTGCTCTATAGCGTACCCAAGCTCTACATTGGAGTAAGATCTTCCTCCAGCAATACCTGCGCTATGGCCTATAGCATCTCCAGATACATCTCCTATCTTTATACCTTCAAAGTCTATATCCATCTTACCTTCAAGAGCAGGTATGTAATATCGACGCATCATTTCATCTCCATATAAGAATATGTCTTCGAGATTCTGACCATCGTAT
The DNA here is from genome assembly GCA_047634015.1 of Saprospiraceae bacterium. Classification (GTDB taxonomy): domain Bacteria; phylum Bacteroidota; class Bacteroidia; order Chitinophagales; family Saprospiraceae; genus JAJRXG01. Next base: position 16,110 of record JBLIDB010000033.1, on the reverse strand, counting down.
ACGAACGTCCAACTCTCATTTTTTGTGAAGCTTGTAGATTTTCCTAATAGAACTTTTCTCAGCTCTACGAGGTCAAAAGCACTAATCTTACCGTCATTATTGATATCAGCAGCAATCTTCTTCTTGGCATCTGTAAGAGGTGTAATTCCTAAAACATGTCGTTGTATCTGTAGGATATCCAGCGTTGTTACGCCATTGAGGATATCGTCATTCTTACGTGGATCTACATAATAAGATTCACCTTCAGCTGCTTGAGTAAAGGCATAACCTCCATCATTATCAGTGATATCCATATCATCATTTTTATACTCTCCTGCTTCTTTAGTTAAGTGTACTTCTACTTTATCCATAACTCCTCCATCTGAGAATAGAACCTGTCCTATAACTTCTCCTGTTCTGAAAGCGTCTACTATGCTAATATCCTGTGTTTGCATTCCCCGATTATCACATGGATCATCTACCGTCCATGTAAGCACATAGTCTCCTAATGGTAATACATCAGGCAGTACGAAAGTTGCCTTGTCCTCTCCAAATGATGCATTGGCATTTGTGAGTATCTCTTCATAGTTTCCTCCGCTACCAGTGATCGTAAACGATATTTCCAGATCTTGTATACTTGACGCAACCGCATCTTCGACAATTACATTAATAGCCGCGGGTAAAACCAAACTCGCTGAGCCCAATTTAGATATAACTGGAGCTACTGTATCATCAATAAATATAATCTGTACATGTGTATCGACAGGGGTCGCTCCACTTCTACACCAATCTATCAGATACCATGTTCTTTCGACCTTAGCACAATAGGCGGAAGAAACCACTGTTTCGAATACAAGATCAATAGGAGGTGTACTGATTCCTATCATCGAACATCCATTATTATCTGCAAGAGGCGGATTATCCTTCGCTAAAGATTCCAATGTCCTGCCATCAAGACCTGTAATTGTATCATTAGGTGGCACATATGTAAATAGTGCAGGATTAGCATCTTGATCTCCTTCGATCACGATCCGTTGTCGGCATACTGTTACCCTACCAAAGGCATCCGTAACTTCGATAGTTCTATCAACCGTACCTGTTCTACAGAACGAATCGATATCTACTATTGGAGGTAACTCGACAACCTTCACACCGCAATCCACGCTGGTCGTTCCATTTACTAATGGGCCTGAAGCTCTCACGAATGTTGCAGGATCTAATAGGATACTATCTGGATTAAGATTCTTCTCTATTACTCCGAACTGACTTAAACTACCTGGATCATTCTCATCATAGATGAACTCGCATGTCATTACAATTGTATCTGGGATACATGTTACTGTTGCAATTGCACCACCTTTTACAAATACATTGATCCAGCACTCATTCCAGTTACCATTGGACCAAACTCGAAGGCCTACACTAACATCTTCATTGATATCATCACAGCAGAATTCAACAACATCTTGCCATAAAGTATCTGAAGGATTGCAAAAACTTCCTGATCTTCTAATTTTAATACTATCTATACCACATGGGTCATAGCTATCTTGATCTATATCTATTGCTCTAATAAATGCTGATTGATCAGTAATAGATACTGTATTTTCTTTGAGGCAGATTGCCACAGGTATAGATTCATCCACAACTGTTACTTCTATAGTATCTATGGCTTCATTGCCGCAAGCGTCTCTTGCTATGTATTCTAAGAAATGAATTCCTGGTGGAAGTTTAACTTCTTGACCTTCATTAGATCTCACATTATCAAGATATCTGTATTCTAGCGTAACAAATTCATTATTACACTCATCGAAGACTGCCGCTCCTGGTGGTGTAAAGCTTGCTGCACATTCGAAATCATCTACGGAATATCTCAATTTTCCTGGAAGTTCAGAAATGATCGGTGGCGTATTATCTATGAAAGTAAATACTTGTGGTAAGCCAGCGATTTCTGTAATCCCTCCTTCACATTTCCATTCATATATAAACCACTGTCCTGTAATCCTTCTTATCGCTCTTTCGGCATTATTACATTCTAATCTGAGGTCAGTATATTGCTTGAATTCAGCAAATAAATTGCAGGATTCTCTATTTATATTTTTAAAGCTTACTCCATCAAAAGTTGGATACCCTACAACAGTAAGAGAAAGTGTTCCATCATCATTGAACCTCGCTTCGGTACATGATAAATTTTTATTTCCAAGAAACTTTATACGATTCCCTACCATGCCTTGATTTATGTTAGGCTTTCTGATATATCTTATTTGAGCACAAGTATCACTAACATTTCCGAATTGATCTCTTACTGCATAAACAACAGTGTCAACCGCTAAGAAGTCAGGATGATCTTTACAAACATCCGCCCTTGTAGTTGAAATTCTAATAAACGCTGTACTTCCACAAGCATCTTGTACTATTGGTTCGTTTAGAGCTACATTCTGTGCACAAGAGATCGTGTCAGAACTACAAATAATATCTGGAACGAGTTTGTACTCTACTGTAGCATAACTCCAACATGGCGCTACTGAAGACCCACAAGCCGGTAGACTTACTTTGATTTTTATTTTCTTGCCGATATCATCAACATTCAGAAACGGCATAGGCCTGATCGACCCATTCTCCTCTTCTATCTCTATTAATATCTCTGAATATAGGCCTGTATCTACCTTTATACTAAGCAATTCAGGCGTTACCTCAGTCTCACACTTATTATTAACACTAATATTGACATTTATACATGATAATGTTACTTCAAAACAAGCATAACCCTTTCCGGACGAGGTATAGTTACCTCCCGAGGTACCTCCCATCATATCGCCTACATCTGCTGTAACGGTTGAAGTGAACTCAGCAAACCCACCATCGATCTGAGATTGCGTAATTAAAGAACATCCACTGCCCGTAAACATAAAAGATCCACTACCAGTTATGGAGTTTCCCGTAATCATGCTTCCACTTGATGACAATTGATTAAATGGCAAAAGTTCAGGAACCATTACGTTCATGATCGCTGCATCAATAAGCACTACATTACGTAATGTGTCGCTTGACTTATTTGTTATTTTCCATTCGTAGCATATACTATCAACACCAGCAGTAGGAGGAGTATTTGAAGGGAGTGAGACTAATGTGAAGTCGACACAGAGGGAATCATTGTTTTGGCCCTGGACTGCACCGACTGATAAAGTCAATAACATTAGAAAGGTCCATCTTGCCTTTTCCTTCAACCATGCGCTCAATTGTAGAGTACGTTTCATCATCTTAAACCTTAGTTTGTGCCGGTCGCCCGACGTGTAGCTTTTATTTGAATAAGTACAAGTATCCCCGATGATGAATAATACGGATACCAGAAAAGGAGCCTTTTCTAAGGTGTGTAGTTTTCATCATTGAGATCAGTTCGAATAAAAAACAAGTAGTCGAAAACCTATTTTCTCTTTTAACTGATGCGATACATATAAGGTCTATTTATCGCAGGTAGGTAATACAAAGATATATCTATACTTCATATTACGAAAATAATTAATATATTTTTCATTGAATACGTGCACCTTACCTATTAATATAAATTTATATATGTATATCTTGTTATAGATGAAGTCCTTATTGAAAGCTCTTTTAAACGGCATTTTCATTCTCCTTACCCTCAATCAGGGTAAAGCAGCCTAAAAAGACCATCATTTTGAATGATATAGCGCATAAAAGGAGCTATACTTGACTTTAGATTTGTTAGTATTTTAGAGCTTCTCAAGAGTATTTCCGTATGAGTTTCAATAAGCGATGCCTTCCCCAGATTATATTCTTACTCATCTTACATCAAAGTCTTTGGGGACAATTACCGCAGACGTATATCTATTCATTGGATCTCGATGTCAATGAAAACAAAGTAATTTTGGATAATGTCCAATTCTTAACGGACTTCAACCCTTCTGGCTATAACAACCAACCGCATTTCATTGATGATGAAAGCCTTCTTATTACTTCCAACTGGAAAAATGAAGATCAAACGGACGTTTGGCTTCTCGATCTAACAAAACATGATATAACTCGTATTACAGCAACTGATGCAGGAGAATTCTCCCCGACAATCCAATCTGATGGTATGAATTTTTCTGTTATAAGACAAACATTTACAGATGAGAACGACCCAATTCAAGTACTATGGTCATATCCATTAGAAAGGTCTCATGGGGGTAAGCCGATCATATTAGATCCTAGTACCGTAGGATATCATACCTGGTTAGCATCTGATAAGGTAGCATTATATCTCGTCGGGGATCCAAGTGAATTAATTATTTACGATACTAAGACAAAAGCTACTGAGCACGTGGCATATAATGTGGGAAGAGCTTTGAAAACATCAAGTAAAGAAGATCTTATATTTATTCAGAAAACAGGAAGTACAAATCATATACGCAAGTATAATCTCGGAACTCATCGATCTACCTTACTCACAACTTCTATAGATGGTCAAGAGGATTTTGATGTGTTGCCTAATGATTTCTTGATCGCGGGCCAAGGTTCAAAACTCATGATTCATAGACCGATGCTGGATCATGGTTGGAAGGAAATTAAGGATCTAAGCTCTCTCGGAATTATAAGCATATCACGAATCGCATCGTCAAGTAATAGAATTGCTATCGTGACTACACAGAATTAATTCGTTACGCTTCTTAAGTGTACTTTCTATATATTTTCAGAATAGACGTTGAGCTATTCTCCATATTTCTCTCATAAAAAGATAGAAATCCTCACGAGTTTATAAAGTTGTGAGATAAATAGGCGTTAAGTCAGCATCAATAAGTATCAAGATATGAATTACCTCCGGGGTAAGACCCTATATAAGGCTTCTATACTAACGATCCTTCTAAGTCTATCTTTGGCATTGGATGCTCAAGACGGGCAATCCTGGATTGTATCTTATAAAATGGGTACAACGCCAAAGTTGCAACAACTTAAGGCACAAGACCAATATATTAATGCACGCTGTATATTCAAATCCTTGAACTTATGGCAAATCACAACTCCTGAATCAAAATCTGTTGATTGGATCAAATACTTTGATAGAGATTCTAATATTCGATACTTCCATAAAGATATCATAGCTCAATCTCGTTACGCTCCTAATGATCCTGACTTTCCAGCTCAATGGAATATGAATCAGATCGGCATGGATCGCGTATGGGATATTACTACTGGAGGAACATTGCCAAATGGAGATGATATTGTAGTCGCCATCTTCGATGACGGGTTCCAATTAGATCATCCAGAGTATGCTACAAATATTTGGCATAATCGAAATGAAATCTCTGACAATGGTATCGATGACGATAACAACGGATATATAGATGATGTCGATGGTTGGAATAGCACAAATGATAATGATGCACACAGCCTTGAACGACATGGCACCTCCGTCGCTGGACTTATAGGTGCCAAGGGGGATAATCAAAATCAAATAGCTGGGCCCAATTGGAATGTAAAGATGATGCTTACAAGCGGTGGCCGGCGATCGGGAGTGAATCTTGGAGACATCGTTGCCGCTTATGATTATATATACACACAGCGAAAAATCTATAATGAAACAGGTGGTGCACAAGGGGCCTACGTGGTGGTATCTAATTACAGTGGAGGAGCTTCTAATAAGTTTCCAACAGATTTTCCCTCCTGGTGTGAAGTATTCGAATCACTTGGAAGTGTAGGAGTGCTTAATGTTGGAGCAGCTCCTAACGCTGATACAGATATTGACATTGAAGGGGACTTACCTGGTACGTGTCCTTCAGATTTTCTAATTGTAGTCACTAATACTGATCGCCTGGATCGTAAAGTAGGGCCAGCTGGATATGGATCTATTGGAGTAGATATAGGTGCTCCTGGGGATGATGTTATAACCACAGATATAGGAAGCTCTGTCGATGAAGCTTTTTTCGGCACCTCCGCTGCCGCTCCTCAAGTAGCAGGGACTATATCTCTTATGTATAGCCTGATTTGTCCAGAGTCATTCGAAAGATCTCTTACCAATCCCTCTGAGCTCGCGCTACAGATGAAAGGCGCTCTTATGAGTAGTGTATTCCCGTCTCCAGATCTACAAGGGCGCACTGTATCAGGGGGGCGATTAAATGCCTTTGCCGCAGTAACCTTTATTGAAGAATCAGCAATAGGTAATTGCTGCGAAATAAAAATTACTGACCTTATGATCAAAGACGAAAGCTGTATTGCTTCAGAAGACGGTCAGATCATTCTAACAGCAGAAGGGAAAGACCTTACCGGCACCCTCCTCTATTCCATAGAATCCTCTGCTTATCAAGAATCGAATCGCTTGGGAAGTTTTACAAGAATTCCTGGCAGTGAATATATGGTCCATGTAGAAGATGATATGGCATCTACATGTTTTCAAGATTCTTTTATTACTGTTATTCCAGGTATAGATGAATGTCCTTTCTCAGAATTCGCAATAGAACACCTCAGAGATGATGGAAATAATACCATTACAGTGGCATATACACTAGATGAACAAAAGGATGTCCAGATTCAAGTCCATAATAGTCTCGGACAATTACTCTACAATCAACTTGTCACCCCTGATCTGTCAGGTATCCGAACCCATGAGATCAACACAGGAAACTGGGCGTCTGGAGTCTATCATGCCAGTATTTTGGCGACAGGATTTAGAGATGTAGAGTCCTTCTATGTTATCCATTAGTATAGAAGTGAATTAGGAATTAAACAAGATGACTACTAACAACTCAATGACAACCAGATACCTGCTTGTCTCTTAGGCAGGAAGAAAAAAGAGCTTCGTCCTGACAATCAAGCAGTTATTCTCGCCATTCAGTCCAATTCTTAAATTACTTTATAAAGCGTTTGCGGAATTTTATCATTCCTATTGTCTAAGAAGAAATTTGTCTGTTTATTTGCAGTCCTTTAGGGGAAATGGTTCTGACGATCAAGCAAGCTTGATATCAGCACTTACTAAAAATGGTGGTTGTAGCTCAGTTGGTTAGAGCATCGGTTTGTGGTACCGAGGGTCGCGGGTTCGAATCCCGTCTTCCACCCAGAGAAACTGAAAGACCTCGCAATTGCGGGGTCTTTTTATATTTGGACTTTGCATCAGTAGCTTGCTGATAGAAGTAAAAGATATGTGTAAGGCGTGGAAGTCACCGTTATTCAAATAATTTAAGAGTCCACTCCTAAGAGTTGTCAAAGTCAAGCCTATCTTCTACCCGATTACGCAAGACTTGCGGTCTTCGCGTATATTAAGTATATAATAAGTGTGAGGATGCTTTAATACTCCTTAGTCAGATGTTTAATCTTAAGGACATTTCAGTGACTCGTAGGTATATAGGGATAACTGAAAAAAGGATTAAGAACGCCTACATGAGTCTGAGTGTTGGGAAGGCTGTCTATTCTTAGCCGTCGACTCAAGTACCTTTACATTCATTGTTAGCCTTTCGATATTATTCTATTTTCTTTGCCTAGTTGCATATATTATACCAGTACCTCGACTGTTTTCTCTTATAAAATTAAGCCCTGTTATCTTTTGTGAATCATCTCTCTCAAAAACTGTAATAATCTTGAAATCAGTAGACTCAAAAGAAAAAGTATCTTCTTCCATTCAAAATGAATCAAAGAAAATAATTGATCCTTAGGGTTAACAATTCACAGCACATTGTCAAGTGCTCTACAATCCCAGATTGCACCAATTGAATCTTGAGCAACGCCTTCTTTTTTCTAAAACTTTAAAAACGCCAATATGTTAAGTCATAGATACGCTGTGGCTTGCGATATTACATCTGGAAGTCATGGGAATATCCCAACCGTAGATACTCTTGGATAAGCACATATTTTAATGGCATTCATTTGTTGCGTGAGCCCGTGCTCATTCTATTATAATTTTGCAGCATAATAGTTGCCATCGGAACTTCCAAAATAGATGACACCGTCATCTATTACTGGAGTAGATAATATAGAGCCGAGTTCGTGAATTTTTTCTTCGGTCTCTACATAATCAGTACCATAGAGTTCAAATCCTTCTCTGAAATGACCATTTTTATTGTAAATAGTATGGTAGTTCTGCTTGCTTTTTTCGGTTTGGAAACTCCATTTTAATGCTCCCGTTTTATAATCCATACCTAATAGTTTGCCGTCAAAAGTTCCAAAATAGATTATTCCTTTATGAGCTACGGCAGCTCCATATAATCGCATTGCCAATGGTGCTTTCCTTATTATTTTTTTTCCAGATTTCTTATCCATTGCATAAAAGACATGTCCATCAGAAGTCCCCAAATAAATATTTTCTTTATAGACAGTTGGAGTTGCAATAATCCAGCCTCCACTATCTTTCATATTGCAATTCTTGATACCTGTCACCATATCAAGGGCATAGATGTTATAATCGCAACTTCCAAAATAAACCATTCCATCGTGCACTAACGCCGATTTTTGAATCTCTCCTTTCGGAAAAGAAGTGTCTCCAATAGTTTTGAACCTCCAGATAACGGCTCCATTATCTTTATTTAAAGCATAGAAATAGCCATCAAAGCTTCCAAAGTATACTTTGTTCTCATCAATTGTAGGAAAAGCATGAACAATATCATCCATCTTGTATTTCCATTTTAGGTTTACATTAGTCCCATCTACAGCATATAAATAAACATCACCACTACCCCAATAGATAACCCCATCACTAACTATGGGTGAAGACAAGTAATAATCCCAAAGTCCGTAGCTCTTTTCACCTTTTGAGGCAAACTTCCAAAATAGTCTTCCACTATTTTTATCCAACGCATACAAATTTCCATCAGCACTACTGAAATATACCATATTCTGAAATGTTGCTGCTGAAGAATGTACCCTACCTTGGGTTTTGAATTCCCATATCTTTTTCCCATTTTTTTTAGTTACCGCATAGAAATTTTGGTCGCCACTACCAAAATAAACTACCTCTTCTACTATAAGTGCTGACGAATACACGCGGTCGTTCGTTTTAAATTCCCAAAGCACATTTTCTTGTGCTTGTATTAGTATTTGATTTAATATAATTAAAACAAAGTTATTTAGATTTTGGTCATATATAATTCAAATTAGGTGTTTCAGCTAACCTTGGCTGTAGAAAACTTACGAGGTGAAGCTAGGCGCCCGTGGGCCCGGACTCCTTTGCGTGTCTCTCCCCTTGCAAAATCGAGGCATGTATTTGTCACAGCGTGTTATTGGTTGATCTATTTGTCATTTCTTATTGTTGAGTTCCTCTTGGATTTTAGAAATAATTTTTTTGCATTCTTATTTAATTCCTCAAGTAATTCAAAAATTCCATGTTTCTGTTTTGGACGATCAGTGCCAGTGTCTCGATAGACTGAAATTCTTTAGAAGATGACTCATTAAAAAACTTCCACTCATTATCATTATACGCATTTGGATCATCATTCAACTGCATCACATATTTTAGAGTGCCACTTGCAATGGTAATAACCTCTACAAAGAGTTGATTACTCGTGGCATTATATTCTTCAATATTCGATGCAAACTGTTCATTTAAACGATAATAATTGGCTATAGAAACTTTAATATCTTGGGGCTCAATTATAGCTAAATTCCCGTACTTGTTCATTCCATATATGTTGGATTGTGCGTTCTAAGAGGATCAGTTGACAAGTTTAGATGCCGTAATAAATTTCTAATATCCTCTCTACTTTCCTGGTTTTTATAGATTTCAAGGGTAAAAAATTAATATCGGTTAATGCTCTATCATACATTAAAATTCTATTATTATGATACGCTGTATCATTAGTCAAATCAGAAGTCAATTGTTTTAAGTATTGAGCTTCCAGAATCCCTTGTTTTCTTTTTTTTTCAATTGTTTACTTGTAATGCTAACAATATACTAACCATCACAAGAAATATTTCGCCAATGGCATAGAAGAGGAATTTCCTTGCACTACCAGTTTCAATCAATGACTTTCTTATTCGTCTGAAGAATGTGAGCATCCTCTAAAGATAAGAAAGAAAGTATCAAGTCTACTGACGCCCTCTTCGTTAGGTCAGGACCAAGTCTCAAAGCGGTTCCATAATCAATAGGCCGATAAGCAGTTAGCTTAGTCAAGAAGGTGTTGACAAGAACATTAAAAGGATTGAAATGGACTGCGTTAGTACATCTCTCCCTAAATAATTTACCAGGTTTACATTCTCATCTCCAAGAAACCAAATCGATGCTACTCAGGCCAAACAAGGAATCCAAAAACCAGATTAATTCAACAACAATGATGAGTCAACTTATACTTTTCAAGGTATGCCTTGGACACTCATATGGTCAAGAACTAAATCTTCCTTAATAGAAGTGAACTTTTAGAACAAAAAATCAGAAACCGCTCGGGAAATAGGCAAGTTAAATTAATGGAAAATACAAAGACGGACTATCCAACCCTCCAGTTTTAGAATTATTGAATCATTTGTATGCAAGTGCTCACAGATTTAGACAGATAGTCAATTGAAGTGAGGTTCGATATCCCAGTAGACATATCGCAAGGGACCATCCACTTCATAAATTTTGAGATTATTAAATCACTTGCGACAAATAAAAATTGACATGAAATTTGTCAGTACGAATTATTTCCTCCCTCGCGATCTTGCTTTCTTTTCTATTCCTTCCGAAATCTGAGGGTGACCAGCAACAACTTCAACGAAAGTTTCTTTTTTCAATTTGTATAGATTGCAAAAATTTAAAGCACGTACTGAAGCATTTCTTGTAGTGCTATCAAATAGTACAATTTCACCAAAATAATCTCCATCGGTCAGTGTAGCCAAAACTTTACTCCCATCTTTTCCTAACACTTCCACGGCACCGCTAATTATCAAATACATTTCGCTTCCTTTATCGCCGATTTTGAATAAATAATCGCCTGGAGTCGCTATCATTAATTCCAATTTAATGGCGACCTGAGATAAAAAAGCTTCACCCGCATTTTTAAAGAGTGGAATCTCATGAATGAATTCTTTTCTAATATCAATTGTAACTTCGGTACGAAGTGAATTCGGCAAGGTATTTAAGAATGCCGACTCATCATATCCGATTTTCTCTTTACGCATATAGCGGTAGTAATTCAAAATCCTACTTTCTAACTTATTCTTGAGATGTCTATTCTTAAGGGTTGCGGAGAGCAATTCTTTATTTTCGGCATACTGAGTTTCAACAGGATCTTTCTTTGACACTCTGCTTACCACATGTGCTATTAAATACCCAAGGGCTCCAATACCTAAGAGCTGTATAAACATGGCATACCACATTTGAGTATTGGTTACTGGAAGTATGTCACCATAACCCACAGAGGTCAAGGTTGTTATAATCCAATAAAGTGATCTTACATAGTTCGTGTAGTGATCAAAAGATGGATCAACATCAATTATTTCCAACCAGATGCAACTTAACCAATGAAGAGCCAGCACCAACCAAAATAGAAAAAATAAAATCGTTAATACCCTTTTCTGCCTCAGCGCAATCTCCATGGTTTTATTCAAAAAATGTCCTAAGCGTAACAACTTAAACAGTTGGAATAATTGTACAATAGGAATGGTTGAGATGAATAAAAACGGTATTGCTGCTATCATATCGACCACCAATAACGGAAGAGCAACTAATTTAAATTCTTCAGTTCTGGGTTTTAAAAAATAATCGCGAAGTTGAAGAAGCAAATCAAACACCATAATCACAGATACTATCCAATATATGCTCATCCAAAAACCCTGTATATCAATGCCTATAACACGAAGAGGTAAGTAAATCGCCAGAAAACTAATTGCAATAATAGCTATGATATTCCAAAAGGTAAGGCTTCTATTTTTTGTGTTTCAGCATTATATAAAGGCTTCTTTACTCTAATTTAGATTCAAATAGGTTGAATGAGGACAAACTTCTTTATTAATTTTTCGTGACCACGAAACAGTGGCTTCTCAAATTGACAATTCAATAATTGCCTAAATGGAATATGCTGTTCCACATGTTTTATAAGAAAATCTATAGCGCTATTCGTCTCATAAAAGACCTTTGCATATATTTTGAAGTCGGTTACGCCAACCTTTACACTGGATTTTAAATTCTGAAACATCCTTATTTCTTCAGCTCTTTTTTTACTATTCATTCCAATTATTAATCTACAGAGCAATCTAATTACCGATGACGACGAGCGCTATAGTATCATTGCGACATCTTGAGGATATTTCATAAATGTGACAATCAAATGATCAAAAGTGTGCTTGGATTATTCAACCGCCCCATTGGTCGTTAGCACCTGTAGCGTGTGCACATACTTGACATCTGGATTCTGGTATGTCCAGACAATCTTTTTATCACGCGTGATTTCCATCATCTTAAGGCCATCGGAAGTTTGATTACCGTAACAAGACACCAGAAAATTCCCATTTTTTAGTATTTGAAGACCGCAGACGTCCTGAAGCTGCCCTCCTACTTCCGCTGTGGTCAATTGCCATTCGACATTTCCCTCTTTATCTAAAATGACCAATCGGTTTCCTGAGGCACAGGTAATTACTGTAGATCCATTATCTAGTCGAATAGCAATGAACGTACCGTTTCCTGCTTCCGATCCTCCCAACTCAGGTATATCTACTCTCAAGGATCTAACCACACGGCCTGCTTTATCGTATTCTTTGACAAATGGCATAATCCGGTGAGGAACAAGGTAATTGCCATTGTCCAATTTTCTCGCCATTCGTGATTGCATATGGATATTGTCTGTTTCTGGTTGAATGGGAATTACTGCCGATACTTCACCCGACTCATTTACTTCTACCAGCCTGGGCACCACTCCTAACTCCGTGACCAGTGTATTGCCATCTGGCAACCGCTGCGCACTCATCAACTCTTCATTCACTTCAGACTGGTATGTCCATATCGTTTTTTTTGCCGATGTGACTTCGATAACTCGATCGCCAAATGTGATGAGGTAATTTCCATTATCAAGTTTGGTTATATCTCTGGTGGCACTCTCATGCTCCCAGACGATGTCGTCGTTTTCATTTATTTCTATTGTCTTTGGACCACTGATCACAATTGAATGACGGATTCCGAAGTCACTTTTTTGCTGACTTTGGAGTAAGGTCACGCTCAGAAGGCAGATAATAATTGTCAATTTCATGTTACTTGATTTTATTAAACAACAGTGAAAGATAGGAGACTTAGGTCAAAAATCAGTAGCAATTGGATTCCACTAGGTGATTTCGGGTACGACTTGCCATTTCTTGAAACTAAAGAAAGACAAGAATTAATATTTCCAAACAATGGCAATACGCAAACCACTTATTTGTGGCAAGCACCGTCTTTTGGCCAAAATAAGTATAGATAGTAGACATTCACTGATTCTCTACAAACTCATGATTAACTATATTCAGTCTCGCAACATTTCTTCTTAGAGATTGGCCCATACCTTATTCCAGATATGCAAACAGGGCATCATATTCTATATTTTAGAACATCAGTCACCAATTATCACCATGTCACTCATAGAGTTTTATGGTGGCAAAGGCTGTCTGGGCTTCAAAATCAGGTGTTAATTTCTCCTATGTCAATGGCATTGGTTAAAGATGTATATAACAAGTGACGCCCACCAGCATTATGTTGGAGAAAGCTAATTTGATAATAGTAAGTTTACAGAAAAATCAATTGCTCATGCCTCACGAGATATTTGAAAATTTGAATAGTCAATGGTCTCACATGGCGTTGCACCTTTGTTCAGATCCAATATTTTGGTTGACAAAAAATGGTAATGTGGTTCGTTTCAACCCGGCCTTCAAGAATATCGTTTCGGAGACTGAAGATGATTTGATTAAGATGACAATCTTTGATCTAGACGAAAACCTGTCAAAGAAAGAATGGAAGAAAATCTGGAAGGGTCTGCTTGAAGAAGGGTCAAAAGTCGTTCTATCCTCATTGCTTACAATTTCAAATGTTTATACATATGTTGAGCTAAATTTTACTGCAGTACAAATAACAGATGTTGAACTTACATATGTCATAATCCGGGATATAAGTGAAAAGCGGAATCTTGAAATAAAGCTTAAAGAGGCGAATCTCATTCTTGATAAGATCGTCGAGGAGCGATCTGAAGGGTCTAAAATGACTCTTGCTGCATTGTTAGATAAAAAAGAAGCTATCAAGAAATTGCAGGATCTCCAAAAACACCATGAGTCCATTCTACAATCAGCAGGAGAAGGTATATATGGCCTCGATATCAATGGTCATACCACATTTGCTAATGCTGCCGCCCTAGAATTAGTAGGTTGGGAATTAGAGGAGATGATTGGTAGATCACAGCACGAATTAATCCATCATACACAACCGGATGGCTCCCCTTTTGACAAATTTGATTGTTCCATTTATGCAGCTTTCAAAGATGGTAAAGTACATCATGTAGAGAATGAGATCTTTTGGAAAAAGGATGGCACTTCTTTTCCGGTGGAATACATAAGTACGCCCATATGGGATAAAAACAACATTCTAACAGGTGCAGTGGTCGCTTTTAAAGATATCACCAGACGCAAAGAAGCAGAAGCTGCTCTAATAAAAGCTAATCTTGAATTAAGGGAAGCGTTGGATGAAGTAAAGAAACTGCAGACGAGACTTGAGTTAGAAAATAAGTATCTCCAACAGGAAATCAAGGTAACGCACAACTTCGAGGAGATCATTAGTCAAAGTAAGAATTTTAAGAAAGTATTAGCCCAAGTTGAACAAGTCGCTGTTACGAGTTCAACAATTCTGATTTTAGGAGAGTCCGGTACTGGTAAAGAACTTATTGCCAGAGCTGCTCACAACATAAGCAACCGGAAAAATAGGACTATGGTCAAGGTCAATTGCGCAGCACTTCCTGCCTCATTGATAGAAAGTGAATTATTTGGACATGAGAGAGGCGCTTTTACCGGCGCGCTATCCCGTAAGATAGGCCGCTTTGAATTAGCTGATGGAGGTAGTATATTTTTAGATGAGATCGGTGAGATACCTATAGATCTTCAGTCCAAGTTATTGAGAGTACTTCAAGAGGGAGAATTTGAAATGGTTGGAAGCTCAGAAACTAAGAAGGTTGATGTGAGAGTCATTGCTGCTACTAATGTTGACCTTCTCGATGCAATAGACAATGGAAGTTTTAGAGAAGACCTCTATTATCGCTTGAATGTCTTTCCGTTAAGGATACCTGCCTTACGTGATAGAAAAGAGGACATTGCCTTATTGACACGCCATTTTATGCTTAAGTTCAATGCTCAATTTGGGAAGAATATAGATTTGGTAACTCAACGAGTGATCAATGATCTAACCAATTACTCTTGGCCAGGTAATGTCAGAGAATTAGAAAATGTAATAGAGCGGGCCATGATAATCAGCCCAAAGAATAAACTTGAAATTGGTGACGCTATACCCAAGAGGGCTTCAAAGGCAGTACAAGACGAGATAGTAACCCTTGCCGACAATGAAAGACATTACATCCTCAAAATACTGGAGCGCACCCACTGGCGCATTAGTGGCCCAAAGGGGGCTGCTAAGATTCTTGATATTAATCGCACAACCCTGGAGGCTCGGATGAAGAGACTGGGTATAGTGAGGCCATGACATAAACCTTATTATAGTTTCGACTCATAATCCGGATTACATGTCTTTGCAACTGCTGGCTAAAATTTAGATTGCTACTATTAATGAGTCGAATGAAAAGTCAAAGTAAGAGGAACTGACATAGAGCTTGGGTTCGCAAGTTGAAGTTCTGGGTGCCCATGAGTTATTCACAGTTATCTTGTTTAAGCTCTTAAATCGCTTCAATACCAAGGCAACAAACAACAGTAACTATCCTGATTCTACTGCCATAGAGTGTTACCGTATCAATTTCTGATTGCTTCATTTATAATATTACAAAAGAATCTGTATTTATTTGCCAATATATTGTCAATATGCTAATATATTAGCGATCAAACAAAACAAGTAATTCATATATAACCACATAACTAACTGATATTCAATTGTTTATAATTCTGGCACGATCCTTGAACTGAGATAAGTATTAATAATACACAAACTCTCTTTCAACTATGAAAATATTCGCGAACATTAACCAAAATGAATACGAAGATCTACTGAGTGTTACA
>JBLIDB010000032.1:0-28745 GCA_047634015.1 Saprospiraceae bacterium | reverse complement strand
TTTTTTAACATATTGGCTGGCGCTCATTTCCAATTTCATTGCCGCTTCGCCTTCGAAAGTTTGTTTGTCCATAAGGCCCAAAATAGAGGCGACAGCATCAAACAATCGCCCCATGCTTGAAGTTTGTACTTGCTTACCATTGGAAAGCATTTGAGTATATAGTCTCAATTCAGTTGAACTGAATTTTTTATCAAGCAACTCACATGCATCCTTCAGGGGAAAAGTCAAAGACAAAGCCGCCAATCTTGGTTCCTTGGCCATTTTATCCCCGAGAAGTAAATCAAAATAAGAAAGGTGATTACATCTTCTAAAACGACTTTCATTGTAAATAAAGAATTCACTCCCCCAAATGCAATCGTCATCGCCGAGACCCGCCCCATCCCAAATCACACCTAAAATTGGATCTGGAACATCCAACAAATTGTGTTCTCCAAGAACGGCACTGAAATGAGCCTCGTGATGTTGTATATAAAATATCGGAATGTTCTTTCTCCTGGCTAACTCCTCCCCGAGAATGGTTGAATCGTACTGTTTATGTTTATCCGACAAAACAATCTCAGGTTTCACTTGAGTTAATTTAATTAAATGGTCCAACGTGAAATTATAATTAGACTTTGTGTCGAAATTGTCTAAATCTCCTAAATACTGACTAATATAAACATGTCCTTTCTGTAAGAGACTAAAGGTGCTTTTTAACTGCGCCCCTGTGGATAATATACTTTGTTCAGACCAAGCCAAATCTGGATTAATATAAGCTGGTGCAAACCCTCGAGATCTTCTCAGAATTATTTTCTTTTTAACATGTGTAGTATACTTAAGCACACTGTCATCTTGAGGTACCACAATATTACGATTATTGGAAAGTATGTAATCTGAGATAATTCCTAATTCCTGAAACATCTCTTCATTATCTTGAAAGACAATTGGGGCATTAGAAATATTCGCACTTGTTGCTATGGTCGGTTGCGCAAATTCTTCTAATAAAATTTTTAGTATCGGTGTATACGGTAGCATTACACCTATATGATCATGGTCAGCACATACTCCCTCTATTCTATTCTCATCATCTATGGGAATGAGTACAATTGGAGCAATATGATTCTGAAGCATCACTGTTGCCTTAGGTCCAAGTTGGAATTTAGTCAAAGACTCAATATTGGGAAACATGACAGCTAGTGGTTTCGAAGTCCGATGCTTCCGCCTCCTTAATTCCAAAACACTACTTGTCTTCTCTGCTGCACAGGTAAGTAAATATCCACCGATCCCTTTTATGGCAACAATTCTTCCTTCTCTCCACAATTGAGGCACTAAATCAAGAATTTCATTTGCATCACCAGAGATAAGCGTTCCGCTAGAATCGAAGAGTGAAAGTTGAACTGCACAATTTGGGCAAGAATTCGTTTGAGCATAAAATCGCCGATCCGTCTTGTCATGGTATTCATCTGAACATGAAGTACACATTTCAAAAGGGTTCATTTCAGTATTCTCACGATCGTAAGGCAATTCACTAATGATCGAATATCTCGGCCCACACTGACTACATGAAATAAAAGGATATCTATGCCTTCTCTCATTAGGATTTGTGAGATCCTGTTGACACGCATTACATAGCGCAAAATCTGGTGTGATAATTAGATTGGGTTCAGCGAAGTAGTTTTCATGAACAATTTCAAATTTAGAAAATTCTATGTAAGGAATTTGTATAAGCTCAATAGATGTAATTTGCGCTAAGGGAGGTGGTGAATCTTTTGTAATTCTATCAGTGAAATTTTGAGCTGTTAATCTTGTTGCATTAAATATGACATGAAGTCCATCGACATCATTTCTAACCGTGCCTTTAATCATCAACTCTGACGCCACAAGGTCTACGGATGGTCGATACCCTACCCCTTGAACAATTCCATTAATGTGCAGGTGCCAAGAAGTCAATTTTTCATTCATCTAATTGTCCGAATCCATTGCGATAATACATCTAATTGATGACCTTCTCAAATATTGCTTTTCGATTACAGTTTCTTTATTACTGCCACCAAGTCCTTAACTCTGGCTTCGATCATAATACTTCGTTGGGCCTTTTCTTCTTTGGACATTGGGATATTTAGGATTTTGGGATTAGGAACAGCGTACGTTACAAAAGGCGTTACATACTCCATTTCCGTAAGCCTGGCAAAAGTCTCAAAAGGAGCGAGTATCTCATCCATAGTAACGTCCATAAGTCCACCGTGTCTATAATCACCGGCAGTTCCGCCAACGGAAACAACAACCATGAGTTTCTTCCCTTTAAGTTTATTATTCTCTCCTATCGAAAAAGCACTTGTAATAACATCATCCTGCCACTTTTTCAATAAAGCTGGGCTGCTAAACCAATACAATGGGAATTGAAATATAATTACATCATGTTCTACAAGAAGCTTTTGTTCCTTTTCGACATTGATTAGAAATTCAGGATATTTCACATAGAGATCATCTATAGTAATCCTATCTAAGCTGTTAAACTCCGAAACAATACTTTTATTGACTTCAGATTGCACCATATCGGGATGTGCCAAAACAACCAAAATGTGTTTCTGCGCACAAGCCATCTGAGATATAACCACAAAAAAGGCAACTATAAGAAAATTCCTTATCCTTTCAATCAACACTTTTTACTTTTACAATACCTCATCAATATTCGTGATTGCTACAAATGCTTACTATGTCAAGGCTTTTACTAACTATAAATTTACGCTTCTTTATAAAAGAAAATTATTAATAATGGCAAGATCCATTAATCCATTCAAAATTCAACTCAATCTCTTTCAAATGGAACAAGTTCATTCCATTTATCTATAAATTTAATCGCGGCCTCTGTAGAAGCATTGATAAGCCTTTGACCTCTTTCTGCCGAAGATTCTTTAGGATCTCTTTCTCCCCAAACACCCGTCGAGGACATTTCTGCTGAAGATGTTTTCTTTCCTGTCTCTTCTTTTTTTAGCCCTTCTGCAAGAAAGAGCAATTTAGCCGTGGGTTCATTAGCGATCACTTGAGGAAGTATATGTTCTAAATGGGATGGTAATGTTATCTCTGCAGCAATAGCCTTATCCAATTGTACAAGACTCGGCATTAAATACATAGAGCGAGAGGTTTCACTTGTTCCCCCATGTCTATCCAATAGTTTATTTTCCCCAGATTCTACTGATTGTAAAAATGGCCCGATCGCTTGGCTAAAAGTGACTGCCACACCAGAAGTAGTCTGATTGATTTGATCTACTAAGAGTGTTGTAATAGCGCGATTTCCCCCATGAGCATTCATAATTATAAATCGATGAAAACCATGCTTTATCAAACTCTCCACGGCTTCAAGATGAACAGTAAGAATAGTCTCTGCGCTATGTGTAATAGAACCTGCGAATCCCATATGATAAGGTGACTGTCCCCCCATCATGACAGGACATGCGATAATGTCTCTTTCTTGGGCTATGAGTTTACATCTCTCTATACCACTAAGGATGTCTGTTCCTAGAGGAAGATGATAACCATGTTGCTCGATAGCCCCTATTGGAATAATTACCATATCCGATCTTTCAAGAAATACATCCACTTCCGGTACAGTCATATGCGGCAGATAATTCTTCACTTTCTTCTCCGTCCATAGAGGATTAGTTTGTGAACTACCTATTACAGAAATAAAACAAAATAGTAGCATACTAAACACACGCATAATGCAATCTTTGGGTAATAAAATTCTGCTTTCTCTTATCAAGCAGTTACTTAATTATTCAATAGTTATTGTTTCCAAATGCACCGGTATTATAACCTTAGAATCCGAAGATGCCTCTTTTACCTCTTCTATGAAGGGTATAATCTTAGCTTCGATAGCCTTTTGCTGACTAAATCCATAAGGCACTCTGTAATTATCCCAATGCGCGGGAACTACAATTTTTGGATAATTAGTGGCTCGCAACAGACGTTCGGTATAATTATAAATCTCAAGTCTTGAAAAATTAACTCCTGGAAGAATAATATCCGGGGATAGACCTTGGATTTCTCGTTCGATAAAGTTCATGGACCCTGCACTAAGGATACTATGAGAATCAAATCGAAGTAAAAACATCAATGACCCTCCTTCCACAAAATCCTTGATACGCAGTGGTAGCGCTGGAGGTTTAGAATACGTTCTGGAGTCGAAGTATTGCTTATCTTTCAAAGCAGAATGAAGAGATGGGATAATGCGAACTGAAAAATTTTCGAATTGATAATCTTCACCACCTTTAACCCTTACAAGTTGCTCCTTGGGAATACCATAAGCTTCTAAAATATTACAAGTCGTTTCTGTTCCTATTACTCGAGCGCCGGTCTTCTTGGCAATGTAAGGCACATCAGATAAATGATCAAAATGCGAATGATGGACCAAAATGTAATCTACCTTGGTAATAATCCCATCGATTACACTCGTATCAGACTCAAAGTAATCATCACTGGTAAAAGTCTTTCTATTATCCTCCTTGCTTATGGAAGAACCGCTCCCTAATTTCAATCTCGAGATATAAGGATCAATAAGAACAGTCGTATTTCCTTGTGTTATTTCCCAGCCCGCACAACCCAGATATTTCAAATTAATTGAAGGCTTGTCCTGGCTATATAGAAACTGCGCACAACAAATAAAGCAAACGACTCCAACAAATTTGTGAATAGAATCGCTAACAAGAGCTAAGAATTTATCTGATCTATTTTCTTTCATGAATAGTTCTCTTTTATATTTTAATCATAGACCTCTACAACTAATTCTATTTCTACCGCTTGCCCTCTTGGCAAACTGGCCATTCCTACTGCAGCACGAGCATGTCTTCCTCTATCTCCAAAAACTGCAACCATCAAATCCGAAAATCCATTGATCACCTTTGGTTGGTCTACGAAGGATGGATCACAATTAACCATACCCAATACTTTTACAATGCGCTTCACCTTTCTTAAATCTCCAAGCATTTCTTTCAATACAGAAAGTTGATTGATTGCAGTCAACCGAGCGCCTTCATATCCCTCTTTAATAGTTACATCTTGACCAACCTTGCCAGTTATTTCTGTGCCGTCAGCTCGTCTCGGTCCTTTCCCTGCCAGAAAAATTAGATTTCCAGTTCTGACACCATTCACATAATTAGCAACTGGTTGGGGAGGCGAAGGCAATGTAATGTTAAGCTCTTGCAATCTCAATTCTGGATGGTAACTATCTTCCACAAACTCCTTTTGTGTACTACAACTTGAAGTCAACATGAGCACTAAAACGGCCACCAATAATAAACTAAATGTATATCTCATTTTCTAATTTTCTAATCATGATCAAAATGCGAATAGAATTACTTCTCTCGAGGTTTAAAATCTGCAACTCTCCAAAGGGGATTGCTTATATAATAGTTCCCATTGGTCATCACAGCTGAGACTGTCCTAATATTACTAATATCAATCAAAGGATTTTTATCCAAAAAAGCTATATCCGCCTGTTTCCCGATTTCTATGGTTCCTGTTTCAGCTTCCATCCCCATTGCTCTCGCGGGGACAATCGTGGCGGTTTGTATTGCTTCGAGCGCAGTAAGCCCCCCTAATTTATGATACGTTTCAATCTCAAGATAAAGACTAAACACCGGTACTACATTGTCTGTTCCTGCCACCATAGGAACCCCTGCCTTATAAAAACGCCCTAATACTTCCATTGCGAGTTTATAATCTTTTTTCGCTTTTTCAGCCGCTTCAGGGCTAATTCCACTTCGAAATCTCTTTCCTTCGAATAACTCATAAGCTATTCTGTGTGCATCCGGCTCTACTACTTCTATAGGAGTATCCTTAGGTAGATTTCTTACCACAAGTAAGGCTATTGTTGGGTCAAGAACAGTCTTGTGTTTCAATAAAAACTTTTGTGCTTCTTTAATTTGAGCATCACTTACTCCATTATCCACAAGATATGAACCCCGCAACTCCGACAGCTTTTTGTTCGGATAGAGAACTGACAATATACGGCCACTATGACTTAATTGATCCATTCCATAATTAACAGCATCTATAGTATTTTCAACCGCATTGGGCACATGCCCTGTCGTGGTCATCCCCAATTTGTGCGCCTCCTCACATAAGACTTTTACGATCTCAGGTTCGACAGAAGTATATATTTTAATTTGCTTGTACCCCAAGCTGTGATACATTTTCACGACTTCCCGCGCCTCACTTGGCGTAGTAGCTCTTATTACCCCGTTACCTTTTATTCCCGCTCCGTCTGTCATCCCTCCGAGCAGAATATCAGGCCCCAAGGCTCCGTCCTTATCTATAGCATCTCTGAATGCTGTTGCGAATTCTATCTCATTTCCATTGTCTCGGATAGTTGTAACACCTCCAGCAAGATACGCAGGCGCCCATTGTACTTGATTCGAATGCGCATGCATATCCCATAATCCAGGAATCAATATTTTCCCTTCTGCATCTATAACATCGGCTCCTTTTGGAATTACGCTCTCATTCTGATCACTTATATTAACAATTCTATCATTCTCTATAATGATCGTTACATTCTTGCGTACAATATCACTAAGTCCATCTATGAGATCCGCGCCAACAATAGCAGTTATTAAAGATCTCTTTTTTTTCAAATTTTTAGTATAATTGGAGAGCGCATTCATTTGCTCCGTTACGTTTCCTGCAATAAAAACGGGCAAGGCTTCCTCATAGCCTTTTCTAATCATTTCTCTAATCTGAGTATTTGCTTTAACTAATGCAATAAGGTTCTTGGATTCATCAAGCCAAATAGTGCGACCACCCCAATTGATTCCTTCCACCACATATCGATCTAAAACGATGCTTTTCTTATTTATGCTAATAGTGTCCTTACCTGTATGCGCAATTGTAGTTTCTCCTCTTGGGTACGTCGGTAATGCCTTCTCAATTCCATGTTTGAATATATAGTGATATAGCATCGTCTCCATTCCTGCAGGTATATTGCTATGCAATAAGAAGAAGTGAGCTGGCAGCGCCGTATGTTCCACCACCTCCATTTCTTTTTCCCAAACTGTCACTTTATCCTTTCCAACTTCAATTTTCAATATATTGGTCGTATCCTTTCTTGTTATACGTCTGCTTTCATAGTACGTTGGAATCAACTCTTTGGTAAGTCTCAATTCCGATACTACCCCAGTTATCCTACCTCTTTCGTTTTCGCCTTGTAACGATTTTACAATAATCGAATGCTCATTTGATGAGATATTAAATGTCTCTTCACCAATTAATGATTGTCTTCTGTGCACAAGAAATGACCCCTCTTCATCTATCTCTTCCCACCGGGAAGAGTTCATTGAACAACTTGAGAATACAATAGCCACAATCAGGAAAATACAATTCAGTTTATTTTTTTGCATACCAGTTGACACGTTTAAATCAATCATATTTTTAATAAATCAACACACCTTTATTACTTCCTATTTTAGAAGTGATTTAAGAATTAAACAAGATGACTACGAACAAATCATTGACAGCCAGATTTTTTTACTTTTTTTCCCAATAGCTACAAAAAAGAGCATTGTTCTGAAAATCAAGCAGTTACTCGCGATAATCAGCCCAATTCTTAAATCACTTCTTAGCACAAATTAATATACTCATTTATTAAAGGACTAATTATTATTCTCTACTGCGATTAAAATGATATTGATTCACATCATCTGAATTACTTTCCAATATATCCAAAAGTCCATCTCCATTAAGATCCACACTTATTATGTCATAAGTATTGAACTTTTTATTACCAAGGGACACTTCCTTCCAAGCCCTACCCGAGTTGCCATTTATAAATACTGAATTAGGTTCTCCATAATTCCCTACGGCAACATCTATTCTTCCATCCACATTAAAGTCACCGGTAGTTATGGCAAATGAATTACTTGAGCTTGTATCAAACTCAATACTTTCTGAAAAGTCCAGTTGCTCATTTCCAAAATATATCATATTGGGTTCTCCAATATTAGAAGTAATAACATCTTTGTAACCATCTGAGTTCAAATCACCAATAGCCACAGATCTTGTATTATCCGTACCGCTTCCAAAAGGGATTTTTGTGGAAAAATTAAGATCACCGTCATTTACATATATGAAATTCTGTTGCTCATCTCTATTGGCTAATATCAGGTCTTTATCCCCATCACCATCCATATCTGCTACTTCAACATCTATAGTCGAATCATCTTTAGTACCGAAACCGGTATTCTCAGTAAATCTACCGCGACCATCATTAAGACAGATTTCATTTTCTCTTCCTCTATTAGTAATTAGAATATCTATGTCGCCATCATTATCGATATCAGAAACAACGATATTCCTTGTTGGCGCATAAATTCTTCCGAATTGTGCTCCTTTTATAAACTCACCATTCCCATCGTTTACAAATATGTAATTGGGGGCCATATCATTCCCTACAGCAATATCCAGATCTCCATCGTTGTCGAAGTCTGCAAGTTCAGTTGAATAACTCGTTTCACTTTCCAATCCTAAAGCCTTAGAAACAGTGAATATTCCTTTTCCGTTATTGATGAATATGCGATTTTGGCCAGGCCAATGTCTCCCATTCGCAACAATCACGTCCGCATCACCGTCATTATCTATATCTCCAACTCCAATAGAGGCAGTCCTTTCCTTATGTGTTCCTAAAATCAATCTTGAATTCGTAAAGAACTCTATTGATTGCCCAAACGAAGGAAGAGTACCACAGAAAAGAAGCAGTACGAAACAGCATTTCATAAAGGTCAGAATATTCATTTTCATAATTACTTAGCGAATTTAATGAAGTGATTTTAGAATAGTAGATCCTAACATAATTAATACTTATCTGAGTTGCTAAGGTCTGGTTGTATCCATCAACGGAACAAGGTTGTGTTCTCTTAGCACTTCTGAAAATTTAGTGAGATCTTCTTTTAGAATATTTTCAAGCTCAGTTTGATATTTAATTATCCGTTCTTTCAAAATCTCATGAACTTCTATATGCGCATCAGCAGGAGCAAAATCCGCAGTAGCTACGGTGCTTGCCAAATAGTAAATCCTTTCCGCTAATTTTACAGGCCATCGTACCATATCTTGTCCATGTCCAGTGGCTTTTAATTGTGTTAAATTACTTTCGAATTCCACTAGTTTGTCGGCGATCATTTTGACATCCTCTTTTATTTTCTTCTTGTCTGCCGGAGCCAGCATAGATTCTATATCTATAACTTGTCTTCTAAGATCTTCAACTTTGTTAATCATAGCAGCTATATCATTCATATTTGATTTCAATTCTTCAAGCATGTTTACCTGTGCAGCAATATCCACTTCGCTACCTTCAGAGTTTGGGTCTTTCAACAATTCAAAAGATTGTGTATATGAATTATTACCTATTACTCCTTGAATCGAATAGGAACCTGGAGGAGAGATAACAGTTATTTCGCCGACAAGTGATTTTCGCTTTCTATCGTCATCTAACTTCATCCAATCTGCATATAATGGCTTCGTATGCATTACGATCTCATCAGAGGGATCACTTTTAAAGTCCCACATGACCCGGTTAATTCCAGGAGTCCCTTTATGCTTTAATGTTCTCACAGTGTCACCTGAAGCATTTACTATATGTAGTTTGACGGAATCATTTGCTTCCGCTAGCCAATAGTCTATTGCCCCCCCCTCTTCGGGATCTTTACCAAAGTGTGGCTCTGGGAAAAACTGCATAATATTAGTCAGAGGTCGAAAACGAATCATGTTCTTGGGCTTGAACAAATGAGATTCGGAAGTTGCGATCTCCTCTGTGACCTGCTGTAGTGACGAAAGATCATCCAAGATCCATATGCCTCGACCATAGGTTCCAATAACCAAGTCATTAAACTGCTCTTGAATATCAATCCAATACATCGGAGCTGGAGGAAGATTGGACATTAATGGTTGCCAAGAATCGCCATCATTATAGGATACATACAAGGCTGTCTCTGTTCCGAGATAGAGCATACCTTCTCTAACCGGATCTTCCTTAATATTTCGAATATAATTTAATTGATTCGCAGGAATACCTTCAACAATCTTAGTCCAAGATTTTCCAAAGTTCTCGGTCTTGTAAGCATAAGGCTTAAAATCTCCTACTTGATGGAGTTCAATAGAAATGTAGGCTTTACCCGCATCCCATTTTGAGGCGTCGATATTCCTAACAACTCCATATTTGGGAAGATTAGGGATATTGTCCGTCACATTATCCCAAGTAGCACCTCCATCCTGACTTACATGAACTAAGCCATCATTGGTTCCTGCCCAAAAAACACCCTTTTCTACCGGAGATTCATCAAATGCATAAATGACGTTGCCATATTCCACATTGATATTGTCCCCTGTCAAGCCTCCTGAGAACCCTTGCATAGATTTGTCATTTAGCGACAGGTCAGGACTAATTACTTCCCAAGTCTGTCCTCTATTCTGCGTACGGTGGACATGCTGACTCGTGACATAAACCGTCTCATTGTCGTGTGGAGAGATAAGCAAGGGAAAAGTCCACTGGAATCGATATTTAACATCACTTGCTGGATATCCTGTGGTCTGCTCTGGCCATACTTCTGCATGGCGAAATTGCCTTGTTTTTTCGTCATATCTGGTAACGATCCCTCCTAATGGACCTCGACCCGATGCACTCGACCATACGATATCAGGATTCGTAGGATCTGCCGTCGCAAACCCACTCTCTCCTCCTCCTACATCATGCCACATACCATTGGAAATCATACCTCCTCTTCTGCCACTCGTACCACTTCTACTTGGCCCTTTCATTGCAGGACCGTCCTGCCGGTTTGTAAGAACATTATAAGGCACGGCATTATCTGTTGTCACATGATAGAGCTGTGCGACGGCTAATTGCACGCGCATCCAAGAGGCTCCTCTATTCTGCGATATTGATAAACCTCCATCACCGACAACTATCATTCGATCCGGATCCAAATGATCTATCCACATGGCGTGATGATCCCAATTTGGCTGATCAGGTCTTGCAGCAGCAGTAATGGATGCACCTCCGTCCTTACTGGTATAAAATCCTGAAGCCATAAAATAGATCTCATCAGCATTGTCAGGTGCCGCTTCACAATGCGTATAATACGCCTGCCTTCCTCCCATATTTCGATCATGGCTCTTAAGTGACCATGTTTTTCCTCTATCATCAGATCTCCAGAGCTCGCCGCTCTCTGTTTCTTCACCATTATATAGAACGCCGTCTCCAGTTTCTATCAGCGCATATACGCGATCCGGATTCGCAGGAGTTACGGCTAATGCTATCTTTCCGACCGGCTTTTGGGGAAGTCCTTTACTCTTTAATTTATTCCAAGTCTCACCACCATCTATTGATTTGTATAATCCGCCGCCAGGCCCTCCACTTATACGTATCCAGGTCTTCATTTCGAGTTGCCACATTCCAGCATAGAGGATTCTTGGGTTCTCAGGATTGAATTCTATATCCGAGGCACCCGTGTTATCATCTACATGTAGCACTTGCTTCCAAGTATTGCCACCATCCTTCGTTTTCCAAATGCCGCGCTCCTTCTGTGGCGCGTACCCATGACCTAAGACGGCAGCGAATGCCACATCTGGATCATCAGGATGCACTACTATTCTTCCTATCCTACCAGAATTGTCCAATCCCATATGCGCCCAAGTCTCCCCTCCATCTGTGGACTTCCAAACACCGTTACCTATTGATACATTGGATCGTATAGAGCTCTCTCCTGTACCGGCATATATAACTTCTTTGTCCGAAGGAGCGATGGTAAGCGATCCAATAGAGTGAACATTCTTATCATCGAATATAGGCTTCCATTTAAGACCTCCATCTTCGGTCTTCCAAATCCCGCCCGATGCAGCTCCGACAAAGTATGTCATAGGATCACCAGGGATCCCTGCAACGGAAATAATCCGGTTACCTATCGGGCCAATGTGCCGAAATTTCAATTGACCAATTTGATCTTTTGATAATTCTTGGGCACTTGATAAATTGCCTATGCCTGAGGCAAAAAATATCAAAGCGATAGAAATGAAAGTAAAAAGTAAGTTTTGTTTTGAGCAGTGCGTCATGATTGAATATTGTTGATTCAAGTAAATACTAGTGTATTCATTAATACACCCATTTTAATCACCTTAGAATTGAAATACGACTCCTTAAATATCGTAAATAATCTTAAATATACTTACATACTATGAACTGCGATAACTCTCCAACTTTTTAGGGAAAGCTAAAATTTAAATTTCAGCAAAAAATTGCTATTTGAATAAAAAATTTAGGTTTGAAGAAAATAAATAATAAATAAGTAAGTTGTTTCGGCTAAATTACAGATGTTTTGACTTCTAATGGTAAATGGTCGCGGACTCAGAAAACCGCAAGGTTTGTGTCTTTTCGGACAACCTAAACTCCACTTTAACTATTAACTACTTTTTAACTAAATAACTATTTAACGTATGAAACACTATTACAAACTTATTTTTAAAGCATTGATCATATTACCATGTGTAATTATGGTCACTTTCATTCACGCACAGAATGCGACTATATCAGGAACAATATCTGATACCGACTTACCCCTCATAGGGGCATCCATAATTGTAGCCGGTACTACGAATGGATCTACCTCTGATATCGATGGCTCGTATTCTATCAGCGTTTCTCCCGGAACACACGTTTTAGCGGTAAGCTTCATCGGCTATACAGAAATCGAGAGAACCGTAACTGTTAGTGCTGGCGAAGATCTAACTGTAGATTTTCTCCTCACTGAGGGACTTTCTATAGATGAAGTAGTTGTCTTAGGCTCAAGAGCTGCAGCAAGAACGAAATTAGAGACTGCTGTTCCAGTTGATGTGATTGATATATCAAAAATCGCGTCTCAAGGAGCTCAAGTCAATTTAAATCAAATACTAAATTATGCTGCTCCTTCTTTTACTTCTAATACACAGACGATATCTGATGGTACAGATCATATAGATCCAGCATCATTAAGAGGATTAGGTCCTGATCAAGTACTTGTATTAATTAACGGCAAACGACGTCATACTTCATCTTTAGTTAATGTTAATGGAACATTCGGAAGAGGAAGTGTAGGTACTGACTTGAATGCTATACCTGCTGCCGCAATCAGCCGTATCGAAGTACTTCGAGATGGTGCCGCAGCCCAATATGGCTCAGACGCTATCGCTGGAGTGATTAACATCATATTGAAGGAGAATACTAACGAATTAAGTTTGGCAGTAACTACTGGCGCACATTTTTCTAAGAATTCTAATGGCCAAACAGGAGGATCAGATGGAGCTTCTACTAATGTTAGTGCTAACTATGGCTTGTCTTTAAGCGAGCGTGGTGGATATATTAATTTTACTGGAGACTTTGATGTTCGTGATCCGTACAGTCGTATGAAAGAGTGGGAAGGTTCAATATTCAATGCTTATAATTCCATAGAAAGAGTTGCCGACAATTCTGGATACAATTTGGCAGATTTACCTAATGATCTTGACGCGTTGCAGTCATTTGGATCTCAGGTGAATCACTTTCCGTCTGAATTAAAAACAAGTATCGCCGGCGCTGGATCATTGGATGATTTAAGAGGGATATTAGGTGCTAATACTACTGATGAGGAATTGACGGCTCGTGGTCAACAACGATCGGACTACAATATGAGAGTAGGACAGTCTGGATTAAGAGGTGGGCGCTTTATGGCCAATATGGCACTTCCTCTTGATGATAACGGTACTGAAGTGTATGCTTTTGGTGGAATCGGTTCAAGAACTGGAAATTCGGCAGGATTTTACAGATTACCGAGTCAGTCACGCACATTTACTCCTGCATATATCAATGGATTTCTTCCAGAGATCAACTCTAGTATCAGTGACAAATCATTTTCAGTGGGACTTAGAAGGAGAGGTTCAAGACTGGAAAGTAGACTTTAGTAATACTAACGGACGGAATGCTTTTGATTATGTGATCGGCAATACATTCAATGCATCTCTCCAAGGAGCATCTCCTACACGTTTTGATGCCGGTGGTTTTTCATTTAATCAGAATACCACCAACCTTGACGTAAGTAACTTTTACGAGGATATTTTCTCAGGTTTGAATGTGGCTTTTGGTTCAGAATATCGTGTTGAAAGCTATGAGATAACTGCTGGAGAATTGGGTTCTTACGCACAATACACTCAAGAAGGCCAAGTTATAACACTTGCGAGCCAAGTGCCTGCCAAGGACTTTTTTGGCAATAGTAGACCAGGTGGATCTCAGGTGTTTCCAGGCTTTAGCCCAACTAATGAGTTGGCCAGAGGTCGCAGTAGTATAGCAGGATATATAGATATCGAAGCAGATCTATCAGAGCGATTTTTGGTTGGATTGGCAAGTAGATATGAGAACTACTCGGATTTTGGGTCCACCTTTAATTATAAAATATCTTCACGTTTTAAGCTGACAGATCAAATAAATCTAAGAGGAGCGTTCAACACTGGATTTAGAGCTCCTTCTTTACATCAGTTGAATTTCAACTCTACTTCTACAATATTTGACCAGGATGGCAATCCTCAAGAAGTAGGAACATTCTCCAATGACAGTAGGGCTGCTCAATTATTAGGTATTCCGCAACTCAAAGAGGAGACTTCTCAGAGTATTAGTATAGGAGTTACAGGTAGATTTCCTGATGCTAATTTGACAGTTACTATTGATGCCTATAGAGTCAATATTGATGATCGCGTGGTATATACAGGACAGTTCAGTGGTCCAGGAACAGGAACAGAATTAGACAACCTACTTTCTCAAGCTAATGCGAGTGCAGCCTCTTTCTTTGCTAATGCGATTGATACTAGATCTCAAGGCTTGGATATAGTATTTACTCACAAGGCTCAGTTGGGTAACAATATGAGACTTAATTCAGATCTTTCTGGTACTTTCTCCAAGACAGAGCAAGTAGGAGATATTAAAGCATCTGATGTATTGGCCAATGCAGGATTGGTGAGTACATACTTTCCAGAGGATAGCCGTATATATTTAGAACAGGCAGTACCTAGAACTAAGTTGACGCTTTCTAACAGTCTAACTGCTGGTAAGCTTAATTTCTTTTTGAGAAATGTATATTTTGGTTCAGTTACGGAAGCAACAACCAATATTAATCGCCAACAAGTATTTGCTAATAAGATCGTGACGGATTTATCTGTAGGGTATACTATTATACCAGGATTGTCGCTTACTGTTGGAGCTAATAACATATTAGATGTATTCCCTGACAGAGCAGCTCAAGATTTAGATGGTGGTAATAACCGAAGTAGTGGTCGATTTGATTGGTCTAGACGTGCTCAGCAATTCGGTATCGGAGGAAGATACTTATTCGCAAGAGTGAGTTTTAACTTCTAAACGATTCTTATTATTCTTAAAAAAAGCGATGTCCTTTTCATTAGGGCATCGCTTTTTTTATGTTTAGAGTTGATACTTAGGTAATGTCTTCACTTGGCATATGCTTAAGAAGAATTGTCTAAACGGCATAACCCTTAACAAAACATAATACTAATTCCTAATAGGTCATTCGAATTTAGTCTGTGATATACCCTTTATTCTCCTCTTTTAGTTTCTCATAAGCTTGTAGGTGACTCACCAATTCCTTCTTCAATTCGTCGAAAACCTTATATGCTCCATCCGTTGGTCGCGCATCGCCATTCTCTACACTTCTTCTTAATGAAGCAAATCGGTTATTCAATTTAATTGGAAAATTTAAAGGATCTTGATTACTCTGATTCTTTACCTGATAGAGCTCTTGTTCGATTGCCGAGATGGCATCCACAAAGTTTTTGGAATTACGCTTTAACTGCTCGTCTTTGAAATCTGCTATTCGTTGTTTGATTTTTCTAATTTCGATAACTGCTTCATTGGTCTCGGAAGTCTTATCTCGAATCTCACTTGCCAAAGTGAATTGCTCTTCTAAGTCAGCGGCTGAAATCCCTTTGAGATTAGGATCTATAAGAATATCAAGATCTACGATATGCGAAGCTGTACCAGCAGTAATCTTAACTTTGTAAGTACCCAATGGTGCCTTCGGGCCACGCGTAGGTCGCGCACTCCAGATGATCATTCCTTCAAAATCCGTAGCACCTTCATATCTAAGATCCCAGTTGAATTCGTTAATTCCTTGTGCAGTTGTGGGCTTTGTAGAGCCTCCTCTTCGCCACCAAGGAATATTGGGATCGACCGTATTTGCTTCTTTGTCTCCAACCAATCTACTAACCAGCTTTCCATTGCTATCCAATATTTCAACCACAACCGAATCTACTTTCTCTTTTAAAAAGTATTGGACCTTGGCATCGTTAATTCCTCGGATTGCATCTGTAGGTTCAAAAACTATAAAGTCCTTTTCAAAGTCTCCAACATTCATTTGCCGTAAAGGCCCTATATCATCTAATATCCAAAACCCTCTTCCATGTGAACCTAAGACTACATCATCGTCCTTAATTACAAGATCTCTAATCGGTGTATCAGGGAGATTCAATTGAAGACTCTGCCACTTGGCCCCTGCATTAAAAGAAACATAAACGCCATGCTCCGTAGCTAAAAACAAAAGCCCTTCTTTCTCATGATCCTCTCGGATCGCTCTGGCAAAATGACCATCTGCAATACCTTTAATAATCTTAGTCCAAGTCTTGCCATAATCTGTAGTCTTAAATACGTAGGGTTGACGATCATCTACTTGATAGCGATTGGCTGCAACATATAATGTTCCTGGATGATGCCTGGATTCATCTATGACACTCACTCTTGAGAACTTAGGCAAATCTGGAGGTGTAATGTCATTCCACTTCTTCCCACCATCTCTGGTAATGTGAACCTTGCCATCATCAGAACCTGCCCAGATGGTATTGATATCATGATGAGAAGGCGCCAAAGCAAAAACCGTTGCATAAATCTCTGGGCCATTCATATCCATTGTAATGATACCTCCTGTCTTACCTAAGGTACTGGGATCTGCATATGTCAGATCTGGGCTAATACGTTCCCATGACTGCCCGTCATCAGTCGTCTTCCACACATGCTGAGAGCAGGTATACATTATTGACGGATCCTGATGTGCAAATACAATCGGGAAGGTCCATTGCCAGCGCTCTGGGAGGTCCATTGCAGGATCTCCAGAGAAGAATCTTGGATACACTTGAATATCTCGTATCTGTCCATTGCTTCGATCATATCGAGTCAAGAGTGCCCCTTGACTACCTGCATAAAAGATATCTGAATCCGTAGGATGCTGAGTAATATATCCACTCTCACCACCACCAACAGAATAATACCAACCATGATTAGGGCCACGAGCTTGCCTATGAGACCAGCCATCACTTGGCATAGCGAGAGTGCTATTATCTTGCTGCGCTCCAGCGACATGATAAGGAACATCATTGGTTGCCATAACATGATACAACTGGGTTGTGACATAATCTTGTTCTGTCCATGTCTTACCACCATTGACAGTAACATTCCCGCCGCCATCGTTGGAATTAATCATCCGATCAGGATTATTAGGGTCTATCCATAAGTCATGATTGTCGCCGTGTGGCACTTGAATTTGATCATCAAAAGTCACTCCACCATCTCGAGATCTATAGAGGCCTGTATTGAGACAATAGACAATATCTTCGTCCCAAGGATCCGCATATATCCTTGAATAATAAAATGCACGCTGTCGAAGTTTTCTCTCATCATTCGTTCTTGTCCAAGTCCAACCTCCATCATCAGAACGGAAAACGCCTCCTTCATTCGCCTCAACAATAGCCCAGACACGATTTGGATTCGCTGGAGAAACAGTAACACCAATTTTTCCAATTGGACCTTCCGGCATCCCAGGATTAGTTGTCAGATCCACCCACGTATCTCCTCCATCGAGAGATTTCCAGAGTTTACAATCAGGACCTCCTCCCCACATCTTCCAAGCTTTACGATATACTTGCCATGTGGTTGCGTATAGTATCTTTGGATTGGTACGGTCTATAATAAGATCTACGGCTCCTGCCTTTTCACTGACGTAAAGCACTTTCTCCCACGTATTACCACCATCAGTAGATCTAAATACTCCTCGTTCTTCATTATCGCCATAAGGATGTCCCAATGCTGCGACATATACAATATCAGGATTGGTAGGGTGCACTCTAATTCTTGAGACTGCTTGTGTCTCTTCTAATCCTAAATGCCGCCAATTCTTGCCGCCATCTATTGTTTTATAAACTCCATCACCTTGGGTGATACTTCCTCTTAATTGCACTTCTCCCATGCCGATGTAGACGATATCCGGATTGGTCTCTGCTACGGCTACCGCGCCGACACTCGAAGAAGTAAGTTGACCATCCGTAACAGGAGACCATTCTTGACCACCATCGACAGTCTTCCATAGACCGCCACCTGTTGCTCCAAAATAATATTCCAAAGGCCTTCCAGGACTTCCAGAGGACCCTAAAGAGCGGCCTCCTCTTTCTGGGCCGATATTACGCCATTCCATTTTTTCATAGAAGGACGTTGGAATCTCTGGATTAGATTGAGCTTGTGTCTCTGAGGTCCAGAGAAATAAAAAAAGCACTATGCCAAATGATAATAAGTACTTCATGTCAGGTTGGATTTTGTTATTTTAAAAAATTTATTTTGTAATTGCAATTATATAATTATTACTAATTTCAATCCGCCCCCTCTCCTCTAAATGTCGTTCGTTCAGGATCGTATCCTTCTGGAAAACGCGCTTCTAACTTTGCAATATTCCCCTCCATTATCTCTGACATACTAAAACCTAAATCTCTGGATAACGCCGCTACGTACCAAAGTACATCTCCCAATTCTTTTTTCAATTTTTCATGATCTAAACCTTGCTGATGATAGATTCCCTTCTTGATCAGATCCGCGACTTCCCCCGCTTCACCTGTGAGGCCGAGGGCGTTCCACGAGATCATGGTTTCCGTATCTCCAAGTTTAAACCCAGGTTGCTCTATAGAAGTTCTTCCAGCCAATCGCTGGTATTCATCTGCTTGCATATAATTAGTATTTAATGGGGATAATGACTTCGCAAATTAGAATTAAGTATTATGGCACTTGTATCTTATCACCAAAGAATACCGCATTTAGAAACAACTTATTGGTTCCATACCAAGTGCCTCTAAAATTAGGATCCTCTGCAAATAGCACTACCCTTCCAGAGCCTACTTTACTAACAATTATAGATGCCGATTTTTTTAGAAACTGATCGCGTATCTTATCTGTAATAAATCCATCAATATGCGGATCTTCGGTATACACTGCCACATTACTAAACTCATTGGCACTAGGCTTGAGCCAGACACTGTTATTCCTATATACAGGAAGACTTCGATTCCGATATCCATAAGCGATCGGATGCGTTATATCGAGATCCACTTTAAATATACTTCCACCTACAGCATCCTTTCCATGGATGTCACGCGCTTTGACGTACGGATGTCGTACTAATTCCTCTTCCTTATCCTTGTCTCCATTGTCTTTTGGCTTTTCGACAAGTTTCTCCTTTACAAGTTTCTTATGTATCGCCCAAGAAGACGCTCCCCCGATTGTAATCAAAGTATTTCCTGCACTTACCCAATTTCTAATTTTCTGAATGTCTATAGAATCCAAACTGCTATAAGATCCAGAAACTAAAACCATAGTGTTGTATTTAGAAAGTTTCGCTCTATCGAATAAATGAGATTGCACTTTTGTAATAGGCATTTTTACTCTTTCATCTAACAGGTGCCATACAAACCCAGCCTCATAGCTGCTGACTCCATTTCCAATTAACATCATCGCTTTGGCAGTAGTAACTGGCAAAGCACTTGTGCTTCCTACATCAACACCTGATTTACTAAACCCCGTCGAGATAGAATGTATAGAAACGTTCCATTTATTAGCTACCTTATTAATTATCTTATTTACTTCTTGCTTATTCTTTTCCTGCTTCTGTACAGGAATTATAATAGTCCCATATGTGAAATTATTCTGGCCAGTTGCTGTTTGAATTGAGAATTCCTTTCTGGAAACCAATGTTCTAATTCCATCATTTTGCAATTGACGTAGCGCGGCTGGAGCATTATAATCATCCCATGCCATGAGGTAAGCGTAATGGGTTTCCGCTACTGAATGTTTTTCCTTTTCAAGGCTCTCCATTGTTATCGCATTTCCACGTTTCAATTCTTTCGAAGATGGCGCGTACTTGATATTGTAAGCATTTGCCAGAGACCATGCCGAAGCATCATAATAGACGCTATCTCGATACACGCTATAGGTTTCGAACATCGTCTGGACCATTCGATATTGTGCTTGTTCTGTAGGGACAACATAGGCATGCTCTGCATTAAAGCCCTCAAC
The DNA here is from genome assembly GCA_047634015.1 of Saprospiraceae bacterium. Taxonomy (GTDB): domain Bacteria; phylum Bacteroidota; class Bacteroidia; order Chitinophagales; family Saprospiraceae; genus JAJRXG01. The sequence goes on along the minus strand of JBLIDB010000032.1, from coordinate 8,380 downwards.
TTCCGAGGTTACAGTTTGATTCAAACTATAGACATCTATTTTATGAAGTAGTAATAATTCCAAAAATGCTTTTAACCGATTTTTATCATACATCTCTTGAAATACATAGGACTTCACTTTACTATTACGAGCATTACTAATGGCAGAAGAGAAAAAATCTTTTTGATAACTTCTTAGGAGTCCTTTATTCTCTGCGGCTGCCTCTACCGTTGCAATAGAATTCACAAACTGATTTCTAATCGTAAATGGAAAAGTGATATCTCCCATAGGCGTTTCTTGGACATGACCTCTCGAACTGGCTTGCTCAAATAGGATGCCCAATCCCCCCTGAATATCTGGATAAGAAGAACCATAACCTGGATAGGTGCCATCGAAAATCTCCTTCGTAAAATATAGAGAGCCCAACTTATCAAGTTCTCTCTGATAGAAGGTAGCGAAGGTGTCATTGAGTGTTGTATAATTGGCAACAGGCATAATTGGATCTAATGACCCATTGTCCTTCATCGGCTCGAAGAAATAAGTGGAGTTCGATCCCATCTCATGGAAATCCGTAACCACATTTGGATACCACTGATGATACCATTTTAATTTCCCTTGGCTCTCAGGGTGAACTGCCAATAACCAATCCCGATTAAGATCAAACCAATAATGATTGGTTCTACCTCTTGGCCACATTTCATTGTGCTCGGCATCTGTTGGATCTGCAACCAATGGATCCCCGCGCAATGAATTTGCCCATTGGGTATGCCTATCTCTTCCATCAGGATTAATGGTTGGATCTACAAATACGACTGCATCTTCTCTATATCTCTGAATATCAGGATGTTCGGAAGCTATCATTACATATGCGGCTAACATAGCAGCTTCTGAGCTCGAAGGTTCATTGCCATGAACATTGTAACCCAAATTCACGAAGATGGGAATATCACTAAGCGCTACTGAATTTGTACTACTCGCAGGGTCAACCATTGTTAAGTGTTGTTTTCTTATAGTCTCAAGATTCTCGATTTGATCTGCTGTACTAATTTGCAGAATAACCAATCGGCGTAATTCATGCGTCTTCCCATAATCTATAAGACTTGCTCTATCGGAAGCGCCATCGAGCGCTTCCATATAGGCAACAATCCTATCATGCCGTGTATGATACTCACCAATCTCATAACCTAAAAAAGATGAAGGAGTAGGAATAGACTGATCAAAAGGGCCAAAATCTTCATAATAATAGTTCTGGGAGAATGTACTCTCCATAATTAAGAAGCCCAAAAGAATGAGTAAGGTTGATTTCATATTCTATTCTCGTTTTATTTTCCAACCAAAATACTAATTCTTTTATGTTCTAAGGCTTATGGGGTTCTTTTCGACTTCGATTACCTATTTTCATTAATACCTTTGTAAGCAACTATGAAAGAAAACATTAAGTCTATATCGAGATCCATTGGCTATATTCTTTTATGCTTGATAATCTCCATATTCCTATATCTACAATTTCCAGATCGACCTGTTTCCCATCCTTTTGATTATGGAGAATGGGAAGCTGGATCAGTAAAACATATATTACCCTCATTTGATCATCGACAACTGCTCCTTAAAGTTTCATTTGTAGATGAATTATCCGCACCTCCCAGCCTCCAAGTAGGTGACAAGAAAATCATTGGTAGCGCCTCCGGCATTAATGGTAAATATTGGCAATTCTATATCGATAAATTAACTGCTTCGACAGCTTATGAACTAAGTATATTAAGTGGCTCTGGAATAGCAATTACATCTCCATGGAATATTACAACTTTTCCTCATCCCGATAGTTCCGCCACTGCATTGAAGGCTCTTCTCTATACTTGTGCCGGTGGCATTTCTGAATCATTTTTCGGTAAAGAAATTTTTCTTGATATGGTTCCCAGACGCTCATTGCTTATTGAGGGCTTGTCTCATGATCCTCGTATTGTAGTGGCCAATGGTGATCATGTTTACTGGGACCAGAAAACATTTGAAATTAGCCTTATAAAAAGGTTACTTCTATATAGACGTAATAGACAATATGGAAAGTTGGATCTCACAAAATCCATGCTTCATCATGATAACTACTATAAATTCACTTCTATAGTTGATGACCAGATCTCGGAACTCTATGGCTGTCTTCTTAGAGAAAAATCCGTTTACTTCCTTACAGATGATCACGACTTACTCGAAAACGATGAGGCGTTAGAATCTATCATATCACTCCCTCCTACTGAATATATGTTGGACGCGGCGAGATCTACCCAGCTACTTTACTATCCTGAATTCTTAGGCAACAAACTTAAGCCCTCAGACTTTCCAGATATGATTTCAAAGACTCCCGGATTATCCACCAGTTTTGGTATGATTAAATATGGATCTCTCGCTGAATTTAATATGTATGATTGCAAGCGATATTGTTCGATTGACGGCAAGGATGCAGTTGTGATTCCTCGAGTTGTAGAACAATGGTTGAGTGACAGGCAACAATCCAATTCGAAATGGGTCATTCAAGTTCCATCAACTCCTCTTGGATATACCGCTGGTAAATGGGCAGAATGGTATCCCGATGTACTTGATGGAAGCGGTAGTCTTTCCATCAAAACAGAAAAATATATGTGGCCAAAGGGCTGGTGGAATCAACATCAGCGAATTCTAAACAGTATTTCGTTAGGAAATCATACCCCGGTAATAATGCAAGGGGATCTCCATATGGCAAGTGCTGGAAAAATAATGTCAAGTGGTAAAATGAATTTCTCAAATAATCCTATTCATATTCTTACGACAGCACCATTGGGAAGCGGAAAGCTTGGATTTCCAAGTTCAGTGAGAAATACCGGTGCAGAGATTCCAGTTTACCTCGAAGTAGAAGAGGATCTGCGTCCGTTGGAAAAAAATGGTTTTACGATTGCAGAAATTTCTCAAACAAAAATGAAATTTAAAATTTACACTTGGCGTCCGTATGATGGAATTGAAAATATTTCAGGACTTCGTCCTACCTATGAGACTGTTATCCCAAACAGTCATACGGCCTCTAATAAAATTTCACAATCCTATGTTCAATAAATCTTGGAACACTTTTAAAGAAAAAATCAGGAAATTAAGAGTGCTTCTCAAGTGGGTGAGACAAGCGCATACTATTGACACTTTAGACAGTCCTCATATCGCAGCAATTATCAAAAAAGTTATTTGGCGAAATGATATCCCTAAGCAAATCACCGATATAATCGAAAAGAGAAGAAGCGAACTTCTAAATTCAAGAAAATCAATAACCCCCGTTGATCTCGGCGCGGGTTCCTTCTCTGGCAAAACAAAAATGCGCTCGATAGCAGAGATCGCACGAAATGCTGTCTCCGAAAAGGCAAAGTGTCGACTACTTTATAATACCGCTCAATATTATAAACCAAAAAACATTCTTGAATTAGGTACAAGCTTGGGAATATCCTCTTTATACTTATCCAAAGCCTTGCCTAAAAGTCAGATATATACTATAGAAGGTGACTTGCAAATATTAGGATTCGCCTCTTCACATAAAATTCCTAAGACTGACAACATCCAATATATCAATGCTGATTTCGAACAGGGATTAAATAAATTACTTACTGATGGGCAATCAATGGATCTTATCCTTATCGATGGTGCCCATCATTCAAAATTACAAGAGGCCTTACTACCATACTATAGGAGTCTATCACATAAAAAGACAGTGTGGATTATAGATGATATATACTGGTCGGAGGATATGACAGCATGGTGGAATTCATTAATACCAGAAAAACAATTTAATGTAGCTATAGATCTTTTCCAATTTGGAATTCTCTATTATAACGATCAAATAAAGGAACCGATCAATGTAAAAATACTTCCTAAAAAGATTAGGTGGAAACTGGGCTTAACACGCCCTCTGAATTGAGCTGAATAGTTGAAATAGGATTAATATTTTCAGAAGAATGTGAACTTGTAGAAGTTAATTGATGTATTGTTTTTTGTAATTGTTCAATCGCCCTATTCTGTCCTGCAATTATCTCTTGGAATATATCAGATTGAGTAATTTCCTGATGCGACTCTACAGCTGAAGACCATTTGTGTTGAGGCATCCATATCTCACGTATTTCATCCCAAGATACAAAGAGTTGCTCGCCAACTTCATCCGTCGATCCTGTGATACCACGATCTGAAAGGGATTGAATTTTCTCCGCAAAAACATTATTAGCGGTAACTATGACAAATATCTTATTGGGTATAACGCAAGTCTTCCAGGAATTTTGGGTAATAGATCTACAAAACAATATATCCCCACTTTGAAGCGCAGGTCTAAGATGCATCCTATTATTCTGAATTGCTAGTGTGATTCTTTTTCCGCACCATTGGGGAGGTAATAGCCATGTATCCAATTGATCAATCTCGAGATGCTGTGCTGCATACAATTGTAACTGCTGAGCACTAACTACAGGAATAGTATTATTAGAGATACTCAATGATAATAAGGAACTTCCACCTTCAAGAATCGGATTGCCTATACCAGAAAGGATGTAAGATGGATTCGCCTCATATTTCTCACAGAATTTACGCAGAATCCCTATGGTCACCTCTCTTCTGGATTTCAGTATTTCGTTCAAACTTTGAGGAAACACGTCAATACTTATGGCAAATTGCCTTGCTGATCGAATTACAGCGCGCTCTTTCAATAGTGCATAGCACTTCAAAAAGCGTTGAGTAACTGGATCGTTCATAATTTAACTTAGAGGAAGATCAAACATATGATATAATTATTAAATATTAAAATATTTTAATGTGTTTTGTTCTGGTAATCAGCATTTAATGGGATTAGTAAACAAGATTATACACACAACAACTATAATGTTACTCAACTTCTAAGCTGAGGACCTCTAATTTTCATCCTCTGGTTTCTTTAGAATCCCCACTTCTTCTCCAAAGTACTGGGCAAATCTCGCCATGTCATTTGACAGCTCAGCATTTTTCGTTGCACGATGATAGCTTTCAGACATACTTCTAAAACTATAAAACATCAATCTATTGATCTCACCCACTTCAAATTTTGGCGTCCAAAGATCAATCTTTAGCGTTTCCAAAGTTTCTGTGTCAAAAACGGATAAAAAAAACGCCTTAGCATCGGTCTTTTGACCACTTGACGGCGGATCATCACTACTCCATTGGATTGATTGCGGAACATTATTATCATCCAATTCAACTTCTATTTCGATTTTTACTTTTCTCATTTCAGCTATATTTATTTGGTTCCTGTTCTTAGTTTTTAAGTGCCCTTACCAATGCCCCATTTTTCTTTAGTAAAGCGATTACTCCATCTGATCCCGCTATATGTCCTGCTCCAAAGCAGAAGAAAGATGGTTGTTTATTATGATTGCCCATCATTCTATCTACCATAATTTCATTTCTATTTTGCAATAAAGTTGATCTATCCAATCCTAAACTACTTTTAGAGAGATTTAATAATTTTAGAACATCTTCTTCTTGATATGCTTCCAGAATACTTCTATATTTTGCTTTAAGCCCACTTATCCTGAGTGACATTCTTACTAACTGTCGGTATTGCATTCTAATTGATAAGCCGAGCATAATTTGAATTTGCTCTTCAACTGTCTCTATGCCATCTACGGATTTTCCCTTTTCTTCGGCGTATGACCAAATTCTATGATCCAAAGAACTACCATGACTGGGTTCTATAGATTGATATAATGACGATAGGATAAATAATGGGCGCATATCTCGCATCCTTTCAATATCAACATTGAAATACTTTATAAAAGTCTTGCGCATGCGTTGCCACCTGTTGTTAGTGACATATTGAAGAAATATATCAGGCTCATTGAAGAATACATACTTATTAATTACTTGCTGACTTGAGTATTCCAGAGAAGACTCCGTAAATACATTATCATACGTATCAATAAGCTTCGCAATACGATCCCAATGAAAAAAGGCATCCTCTGTAGCCAAGTGGATGGTACCCAACACAACAGAAGGCCTTTCTTCAGGCAACATTCGGAATTCCCAAAAGAGACTATTTTTCAATACAAGAGCCTACTCGTATCGAAATGGAAGAATTTTTGACTTCTTCACTTTGGATAAGGTCATGAGTGTTCTGAGCCTTTCCACCTCATCAATCTGAGATAGCTTCTTAAATAAGAGTTGCTCATAGGCAGGAATATCCTTGCATATTATGCGCAATAAGAAATCACCATCACCAGTAATGATATAACATTCTGTTACTTCATCAATATTCTGAATCTTAGCTATAAAACTATCTAATGCATTTTCCTTCTGCCATGCTAATGATACCAGCACGAACGTACTAACACTTAAACCTAACATTGCTGCATCAACCTTAGCGTGATAGGAAATAATTACACCAGATTGCTCAAGCTTCTTTACTCGTTCAAGAGTCGGCGCTGGAGACAATCCAATCCGTTTAGATAGGTCAAGATTTGTTATTTTACTATTTTCTTGAAGTAACCGAATGATCTTCAAGTCTATATTATCAAGTTTCATGTTCAGAAATTAATACTGGAATTAAATTTCTACAAATATAAAATGAAATATCAAACATTTTCTCAAAATGCCTTTTTAAAGATTTAAATTCTTAGGACAAAATTATATTTTGATCTTCAATTCGCGTATTCGCTAGGATGCTATACCTAAAACTGGTATATTTTCATGGTTTTCACTCACCAAGACCTCTATAAATACAAGCTTAGAAAAGCTAACTTATAGTTTATTCGGCCTGCTTATTTAGAACTATTAATATCTCTATATTGTCAATATAACAAGACAAAACTATATAAGTAAGAGTGTTCTTTTAATCAACAAACTCAAAGCATCCTAAATCAGGTTGCTCATTATCTCTTTTATTACCGTTCAAGTCTATTGTCAAGTCTCCTATTAATCTGCCCTGACCTCTTGCAAGGCTTGCCGTATCCAATAGATATTGGTCTGTATTCTCATCTATAAAAACAGACTCATCAACATATTCGATGCAATTAAGACAAGAAGAGCTCGGATAAAAAGCTTTCGTTTCTTCCACTCTAATAAGTGTATGGTCGAATTCTATCTGCAAGAGTTCTTCGTCACTTCCTTCCGAAATATCGCTTATTACGATTTCGTCTTTATTGGAGCCCATTATAATGCTATTTTGAAATCTTGCTGTTAATGGAAATATATCTACACTGTTACAATCTTCATCTAAGCAAGTGAAGTTATCCATATATAATGCGGCTCTTTGGTTTTCATAATTCGCTAAAGTGCAATGACGAAATATGTAGTTACCTCCATATGTCAATGCCACACTTTGTGGCCCATTGCTATGTATTAAAGAATTATCCACGGTTAGATTCGAGTGAATTCCTATGAGTCCTACACTCGCAGTGTTAAAGATCTGAACTGATTCTAAAGTTACTTCTGAGGCACTGTCAGCTCTTACACCAACAATGCTATTTTTAATAGTAGTATGCTGTAATAAATGACCTTGGCTCCCAGAAAGCATTCTGATTCCGGACCATTGGCCGGGTTGATCAGCATAAGTAAGCTCCAATCGAGATCCCTGAAAAACCACAGGTTCTTCCACCGTTCCTTGGGATACCAACTTCCCATCTGGCAAAAAGAATAAGCCCCCATCTTGAAAAATTGTTTCGTCAATTCTCGCAAGTCCTCCATGGACATAAATCTGGGTTCCTTTTGAGATCTCTAATGTGCAACTGTCTATAAATAGTAGGCCATAAACAACATAAGGCTTAGGATCATTCCAGACGATATTATTATTATTACAAGTGAGTGAAATCAATTGCCCTTTGGCATCCTTAGAAGGAAAGTAATTTGCGTTTTGCCCAAAGGCTTCTAAGATCACCTCTTCTTCTCTCCCACCACTCCTAACAGTAATCTTTTCATTTATGATGAAAGGGCTTATAGATAATGGCTGGTCTGGATCCACGGTTACCTCCACAAAAATATAAATACTGTCATTCGCGAGGATTTTAACATCTCTCGCCTCATCGGTAGGCGTTCCGTCTACATTCATTCGGAACATACTCGAAGCACCCTTTGTTAGTTTTATAGATTCTACAATTATATTCTCTTCCGAAAGATTAGTAATGCTAAAAGATCTGGTCGCAGAACCAATTGTGGTGAATACGGTGTCAAAACTTAAGGTGTCGACAGAAAACCTAACCTCTATAGGTGCATTAGACACAAAAGACTCTTCGAAGCTACAAGACTGGATAACAATAAATGAAGCACAGAAGACAATCACCCCAAGTATATGTAATCTTGTAGCTAGTATGAGTCTGTATTTACGCAAATTTGCATTCATATTAAGAGATTCATCGGAGGCCCGAAGGTACAGATATCTTTG
>JBLIDB010000031.1:0-29107 GCA_047634015.1 Saprospiraceae bacterium | reverse complement strand
CATAAGTTAGGCCTATTCTTTTAACTTTAGACTATAGCAAGGGCGATGGTCGTCTCTATTAGCATTTTGAGGGGTGGTTGCGACGATAGGAGCTTTGTTCAACATCGCAAGATGCAACTATTCAATAGTGAGTCCACTCCAGAAAGTTATAATATCGGGAAACGGCCTTTTTGGCGATATTTCCATTATTCTCAACTCCCTGATGCTCAGGCATCACCGAGGTTCGAAAAATAAAAATATCATCCAAAATCTTCCATTTTCTGATGATCCTCACTTTCCGGAGTGGACTCAATAGTCTGATTATTGGTAGTATAATGAGACTATTTAGCAGACTCTTTAAGGTTCAATCAAAAACTATTTTTAGCTTTCCGTTTAATAAATATAAATATAAATATTTCAATATGGAGATTACTTACTTTAAATCTATTTTAGTAGCAGGGATATTCATGGTGTTTGGTAGTTCATGTGGCGATGTGGATAATACAAATACTGAATCGCACGGAATTATTCTCGAAAACATGGATACTTCTGTTGATCCTAAAAAAGACTTTTACAATTATGTAAATGGGGCATGGATGAAGGACACAGAAATTCCTGACGACCAAACCACTTGGGGAGGATTCATGGTTTTACGAAAAAAGACGGATAAGAACGTCCTTGCAATTCTTGATAAGGCACAGAAGAGTAATAAATATGCTGCGGATTCAGATCAAGCTAAAGCAATGGCAATATTCTCCAGTAAGATGGATATGGAGGCAAGAAACGAATTAGGGATTGAACCCATTAAAGAAGTTCTTGCAAAAATCGATATGATAAAAACGATTGCAGATTTTCAAAAAGTAATTACTGAAGATGCTATAGAGGTGGAACAACCCTTTTTGGGTTTTACAGCTTTCTCCAATCCTTCGAATAGCTCGATGAACTCTTGTTATGTAACATCTGGAGGATTAGGTTTAGGGGATCGTGATTACTATATAAAGACAGATTCTAAGTCAGAGGAGATCAGAGGTCAATATATTGACCATATCACGAGAATGTTACAATTCTTAGGTGATTCGGAAGCGGGGGCGAGAACTCAAGCGGAAAAGATCTTGGCGTTTGAAACGAGACTGGCAGTTCCTCGATATGACAAGGTTCAAAGTAGAGATTTTAGAAATTATAATAATCCGCGTTCCATAGCCGAATTACAATCTATAGTTCCAGCGATCAAATGGGCAGAAGCATTTACAGATATAGGGGTGAAAACTAAAATGGACACTGTTTTGGTGATGCAACCACAATACATGACAACGGTCTCCGAGATAATGAAAGAAGGAGATATAGAACTTTGGAAAGCGACTCTGAGATGGGGGTTAATTAATAGTGCCGCTGGGCAATTGACAGAAGAAATAGAAACAGCAAATTGGGAGTTTTACAGCAAAACATTGCGTGGAGCAAAGAAGCAAAGACCCGCTGATGAAAGGGCTCTTGCCACAGTGAATGAAACTGTTGGAGAAGCACTGGGACAATTATATGTCGATGAAATGTTTCCGCCAGAAGCTAAGCAGAAAGCGGAAAGAATGATTTTCAATGTGATTGATGCATACAAAGATCGTATCATTGCACTCGATTGGATGAGCGCAGAAACGAAGTTAAAAGCTATTCAAAAGCTTGATAAATTTGTGGTAAAAATAGGATACCCAAACGAGTGGAAAGACTATTCGACGATGGCAGTTTCTGCTACTAAAGGATATTATGAGAATATGCTTGCTGTGGCGGAATGGAGTTCAAATGAAAATCTTAGTAAGATCAATCAACCAGTCGATAAGAAAGAGTGGGGTTTATCTCCACAGACTGTTAATGCATATTTCAATCCTTTCAACAATGAGATTGTTTTCCCTGCGGCAATACTCCAGCCACCGTTCTACGATTATAAAGCGGATGATGCGGTGAACTATGGTGGAATTGGAGCTGTAATCGGACACGAAATTTCTCATGCATTCGATGATTCTGGCGCACGATTTGATTCTGATGGAAATTTAGTAAACTGGTGGACGGAATCTGATCTGGAAGAATTTACGAAAAGAGGCGACGCGCTTGCTGATCAATACAGTGCTATCGAAGTTTTGGATAGTGTTTTTATCAACGGTAAATTTACATTAGGAGAAAATATTGGTGATCTTGGAGGTGTATTAGGAGCATACGATGGTCTTCAAAAATTCTATGCAGAAAATGGAAGACCTGATGATATCGACGGGTTTACTGCTGAGCAACGATTTTTCATGAGTTGGGCGACCGTTTGGAGAACAAAGATTAGGGACGAAGCACTTAGAACTCAGGTCCAGACTGATCCACACTCTCCAGGACGTAGCAGAGCGATTCAACCGTTGCAGAATATAGATGCGTTCTACACGGCATTCGATATCAAAGATGGCGATGACATGTATGTTGCACCAAGTGACAGAGTTCGAATCTGGTAAGCAGAAGAAAAAAGTGAGTATATAAAAGTGCTCTCCATTGGTAGGGAGGAAAGGTGGGTTAATTTTGGCTAGAGATGATGTAATATCCTAAATTGACCTATATTTATTCAATCCTTCTATGTACTATCCAATTCTATTTCTGGCGTATTTCTTCCTTGCAAATGCATGCATAAACCCGATGCTGGGTTTAGGGCAAGAAGTAAAAAATGTCCTCGAGGCTTTTGAATCACTAAGTATCGAGCCAGAAGTTTTGCTTGTAAGTAATAATCTTGAAGTCCCTATGCAAACGGGACACTTGCAAGGCGTCCAAGTGATCGAGCAAAAGGGGAAGTACAAACTTCTGATTTCAGGAAGTTCCCTTACTGAATCTTATCTATTGCAAGTCGATTTAGTTACGCTCAAAACCGAACGATTGATTCCGTTAATGAAATCGCCCTTTAGACATGCAGGTGGATTTCAAGTTAGTAGTCCGTATTTGGCTGTAGGGATCGAAGATAATTTCATAAAGACCACCTCTAAAATTTGTCTTTATAATTATCGTCAAGAGGATTTATACAATGCCCAAGCAAATCTTGTGATCGATAGAAAAGGGGAAGCCAAACTTTATACCGCTGGAACTACCGGTATATTGGATTTGGAGAGCAGCTACCTGAGTCTTGTAAGTAATTGGGATAGTCGCAATTGGGATTTCTACAGTATCGTTCCAGAAAAAAGTGAACAAAAATTCTTACACCGTTTTAATGCCCCTGATAATTGGGGAAGTTACCAATCGATCAATCTTATTATGGATGAGGAAGCAATCTATGCTATAGGAACATATCAAAAAGAATTAGTAGGTATTGCCGATCTTATTCTTGTAAGTAAACGAGGGCCCTTCGAGCCGATAATGAAGCTTATCAAAACCAAGACGTTCAATTGTAAAAAAGGAGTTGATTTTTCGACAGCGGCTGGTATACAAGTAGATAAGGAAGGGGACTTACATATTTGGGGGACGCAAAGAGATGCTTCAGAAAAGATTGCAATTAATAGGTTTTCGCAGGAGTAGGATCAATGCAATAGAGTATTGTAAGGTGTTTATGAAAAGTAAGTCCATATTAAGATCTGAAGCCATGATAAAATTAAAAAGATGCCTTTTATTTTTCTCTATTTTGGTGCTCATATATGCTTGCAAGGAGAATAGTGCGGAAGTAGATAAGAAATCACAAAGACCGAATATTGTCATAATTATGGCGGATGATCTCGGCTATTCGGATCTAGGATGTTTTGGCGGCGAAATCCAAACGCCTAATTTAGATGCACTGGCTCAGAAGGGTGTCCGGTTTACACAGTTTTATAATGCCTCTCGTTGCTGCCCATCGCGAGCATCGTTACTAACTGGAAGATATCCACATCAGGTAGGAATGGCTAAAAATGGTCAAACACTGTCACCCAATGCTGCGACAATTGCGGAAATATTAAAAAAAGAAGGGTATAGTACCGGCATGACGGGCAAATGGCATTTATCACGAACCAAGCCTTTGAAAAATAAAGAGGAACAATTACAATTGTTAGCACATCGTCGAGACACTTCGATTTTCGCTCCTTTGGAATCATATCCATATCAGCGAGGATTTGATGAACATTGGGGAGTTATATGGGGAGTTGTTAACTTTTTTGACCCTTTTAGTTTAGTGCATAATGGAGAGGCTATTAAGGAGGTGCCAGATGATTTTTATATGACGGATTTTATCTCAGACAAATCAGTTGAATTAATAAATCAGTTTCATGAAGATAAAAACCCATTCTTTCTTTATATAGCCCATACCGCCCCACACTGGCCACTGCATGCTTTGCCGGAAGACATTGAGAAGTACAAGGGAGTATACGATGATGGCTGGGAAGCATTGCGAGAAAAGCGATATCAAGGATTAATTGAACAAGGAATAATCGTGTCAGATTCGGCGCCTATTGTTCCGAATGAATCTGCTAAGAGGTGGGTTGATTGTAAAGAAAAAGATTGGGAAGCGAGGCATATGGAGGCTCATGCTGCTATGGTCGATCGCATAGATCAAGGTATTGGGCGTGTAATAGATAAGTTGAAAGAAACCAATGAGTATGAAAACACAATAATTTTCTTTCTCGCGGACAATGGCGCCTCTCCTGAAAGATATCTTAAGCCTGGTTTCGACCGCCCTTCGCAAATGCGGAATGGAGATAAGATTTTATATCGGAACTACGACCGTCCAGGATCAGAGAACACATGGGGCTATATAGGCGCCGCTTGGGCAGGGGCAATTAATGCTCCTTTCCGTTATTGGAAAAAGGAATCTTTTGAAGGAGGGGCTTGTTCCCCTCTAATAGTTCACTGGCCAAACGGGTTGAAATCCAAGGACAATACTATCAATAAAGGGATTAGTCATATCATGGATATATTACCTACATGCTTAGAGTTGGCAGGTATTGAGAATCCAAAGAAAACAATAGGAGAGGACTTGCTTGGGATTGAAGGTAGCAGTATAATGCCACTATTGAGACAAGAAAAGGAGAGTATTCATGATATGTTATTTTGGGAACATGAAGGAGGAAGAGCACTTCGTATAAACGATTGGAAAATAGCTTCTTTGAAGAATCACGAATGGGAGTTATTTGACTTATCCATTGACCGTACAGAATCAAACAATCTGGCAAGTCAGTATCCTCAAAAGGTTACCCAAATGGAAGACATTTGGAAACGGGAATGGGAAAGGATTGGTGTTGAAGAATGAACAAGTAAGTCTCTTTGTTATTTCTAAGCATAAAAAAAGGCAGCCTGTTGCCAGACTGCCTTTTTCTATTTTATAAATGGAATTCTAATTAGCAATTATACTAAGTCGAATCGATCTAAGTTCATCACCTTTGTCCATGCCGCAACGAAGTCTTTTACAAACTTACCTTTAGCATCTGAACAAGCGTATACTTCTGCCACCGCTCTTAGTTCTGTATTAGAACCGAAGATAAGATCTGCTCTCGTTCCTGTCCACTTAAGATCTCCACTGGCTCTATTACTGCCTTCAAACGTGGTATCGGTATGTGAGGTAGCCTTCCAAGTCGTTGTCATATTAAGCAAATTGAAAAAGAATTCGTTCGTAAGCGCTCCTGGCTGACTCGTGAATATGCCATGCTCAGACTGATCATAGTTGGTATTCATAGCTCGCATTCCTCCGACTAAGACTGTCATTTCAGGAATGGTCAATGTCAATAATTGAGCACGATCGATTAACATCTCCTCTGCCTTAGAAACACATCGTGTGTTCTGGTAATTTCTAAATCCATCAGCTACTGGCTCAAGTGCTGCAAATGACTCCGCATCCGTTTGCTCTTGAGATGAATCCCCTCGACCTGCTGTAAATGGAACAATAATATCTTGTCCTGCCGCCTTAGCCGCTTGCTCTACTCCTACACTTCCTCCAAGTACAATTAGATCCGCGATAGAGACTGTATTGCCTGACTGTCCGCCATTGAATTCACTTTGAATTCCTTCTAGTGTATCTAATACTTTAGATAACTCACTTGGATTATTTGATTCCCAGTACTTCTGTGGAGAAAGGCGGATACGTCCACCATTAGCACCTCCACGCTTATCAGAATCTCTATAAGTAGCCGCAGAAGACCATGCAGTACCTACTAATTGAGCTACTGATAAACCTGAAGCCGATATTTTACTTTTTAAAGTAGCTATATCTGCGTCATCTATAACATTATGGACAGCTGGTATAGGATCTTGCCAGATCAACTCCTCACTTGGGACTTCTGGTCCAAGATAACGAGAGATAGGACCCATGTCTCTATGTGTCAATTTATACCAAGCACGTGCGAATGCATCTGCAAAAGCATCAGGATTCTCAAAAAAGCTTCTTGATATTTTCTCATATGCAGGATCTACTCTCAAAGCAATATCCGAAGTAAGCATTACCGGAGGGTGACTCTTTGCTGGATCATGTGCATCTGGAACGGTACCAGCACCACCACCTGCTTTTGGAATCCACTGATTCGCTCCCGCAGGACTCTTAGTGAGTTCCCATTCATATCCGAATAAGTTCTCCCAGTAATTATGACTCCACTGAGTAGGTGTGGTAGTCCATGTTCCTTCAAGGCCACTTGTAATGGTGTAACCAGCATTTCCAGTACCGAATGAATTCTTCCAACCAGTACTCATTTCTGCCATTCCAGCAGCTGCTGGTTCGCGTCCTACATATTCATCAGGATCCCCTGCACCATGTGTCTTTCCAAAAGTATGTCCACCTGCTATAAGCGCTACTGTCTCCTCATCGTTCATTGCCATGCGACCAAAAGTCTCTCGAATATCACGAGCGGATGCCATAGGATCAGGGTTGCCATTAGGGCCTTCTGGATTCACATATATCAATCCCATTTGAACTGCTCCAAGTGGATTCTCGAGCTCTCTATCTCCTGTATATCGCTTATCTCCAAGCCACTCTGTTTCTTGTCCCCAGTATATATCTTGCTCTGGCTCCCATACATCTGCTCTACCTCCAGCGAAACCAAACGTTTCGAACCCCATAGTTTCCAAGGCACAGTTACCTGCAAGGATCATTAGATCTGCCCATGAAATTTTCTTTCCGTACTTCTGTTTGATTGGCCAAAGTAAGAGGCGTGCTTTATCTAGGTTACCGTTATCTGGCCAACTATTTAGTGGTGCAAAACGCTGTGTTCCAGATCCAGCTCCTCCACGACCATCTGCGATACGGTACGTTCCTGCACTGTGCCAAGCCATTCTGATAAAGAATGGGCCATAATGTCCAAAATCCGCTGGCCACCAATCTTGAGAATCTGTCATCAATGCATTTAAGTCTGCCTTAACAGCACTAAAATCCAATGACTTAAAAGCTTCAGCATAGTCAAAACCTTCATCCATAGGATCAGTAAGAGAGGAGTGTTGACGCAATATGTTCAGCTTCAGCTGATTCGGCCACCAGTCTTGATTATTGGTCCCACCTCCAGCATTTGTTTTTTGTTCACCATGCAAGAAAGGGCACTTGCCAGCATCGCCATTTGATGTATCCATATTTGATTCTTATTATTTATGATTTAATTTATTCACTTCGCACTACGAAAATAACCTAATTACATTATAGATAAAAACGAATTATTCTATATGTTTATCGATTTTATCGATGACAAGAAGCCAGATACAGTACGTATTAGCATTAAGCGAATTAAAGAATTTCGGCAGGGCGGCCGAGTCCTGCTATGTTACGCAATCTACATTGAGTGCAATGGTAGCTAAATTCGAAGCACAAATAGGTGTAGAAATCTTCAATCGCCGCACGAGACCCATAACCATTACGCTTCAGGGAGAGAGCGTGTTGAAGTCCCTGAAAAGCGTCCAAAGAGAATTTCAATTATTGGACGAAAAACTTGATGCCATAAAGGGAATAGAATTAGGAGCCTTAAGAATAGCATGTATCCCAACAGTAGCGCCTTATATTTATCCACTCATACTTAATAAGATAACAGAGACGTATCCCAAAGTTAATTTTACCATTCATGAATTGACTACGGAACATATAGTAGATGAAATTATCAATGGAGGCATTGATATTGGTATTGTTTCTATCCCTCTGGAGCACAAAGAGTTGATAGAGTATCCAATCTATGAAGAAGACTTTCTAATCTATGATTGTGGAGATCAGTTGGAATCCAAGCAATATAAGATATCAGATATTGATATAGATCGATTATGGTTATTAGAAGAAGGTCACTGTCTTAGGAATCAAGTTGGGAAGATCTGTGAACTCCGACAACAAAAGAAGGTTATTGAAAATCTCATTTATAACTGTGGGAGTATTTTTACATTGATAGAAATGGTAAAAATGAATAAGGGCGTGACCCTACTTCCTCGATTAGCGGTAGTCAATAGTAGTCATGTCGAGCCAAATAGTATATTTGAACTGTCAAAGCCTATACCGTCTCGGAAGATTGGATTGGTCAGCCATAAGAATTTCTTAAAGAAGGATATCTTGAACCAATTGGTCAGTATAATAGAGGAGGTGGTAACGACGTATTTACCTGTACAAGGATCAGACGGCGCTTTTGTGAAGCCATTCTAATAGACTGTTCAAATATGAAACAATATCTATTGTGCAAGTCAGGAATTGTTAAGACTTAATAAAAGCACTTGGAGTTGAGAAACCTATTCCTTCAAACTTAAGGCTGAAGGAATAGGCTTTCTAAGCTTGAAGACTATTCAATGTTTTCCTAATTATTCGCACTTCCTAAGGCAATTTGCTGTCTTGCTTTTATGTCTTTAACGAATTTAAGAAAATCCCATTTTTGATAAGAGACTTCTTTTGATCGCACCACATTTTGACTTTTTAAACGGTCGTTATTATAAGGGCCTATGTTTACGGTCAAAATAGATTCATTAAAAATTTCAAATTTCTTTAAAAACGCTACATAGTCGCTAGCGTAATAAGTAACATCTCCATTTTTGGTACTTTGTGCTGAATAGATAATGGGCGCATTAAAATCGGCATCGCCTCGCTGGCTATTACTCAATATCTGATTTGGATTTGGATTGGGATCTTCATTGATGCAAATATTAAAAGGTTGAGCTGAACCAAATGAAGGATCTACAGCTCCCACATAGATGTAATACATTGTGTTTTTGATCAGCGGAACATTTATAGTATCGCTACCAAAGTCAATTCGACTATTAATATCAGATGAAGTCAAAATACTCATATATCCAATAACTGCAGCGCTTGTGCCATAAACACTTAAGGAATACATCTTAGTGGAATCAGGTGTGTTTTCATACCAAACCCCTGGATAGTCAAATCCTTCAGCGGTTGTAGCGCATAGAGTCGTGCCAGCCTCGGCATTTTGACAACTTTCGGTATCGGATTCCTGGAGACTAATTGCATCATCCCACTGATCATTGGTTGGAGGTGAGCAGAAATCTATACATAGTTCAAATTCAAATTCCGTATATCCAATGAAATCAACAGTATCAGCAACGCTTACACCCAAGAAGTAAGTAGAGTCTTTTACTAAGCTATCAGCTCCTATAT
The DNA here is from genome assembly GCA_047634015.1 of Saprospiraceae bacterium. Taxonomy (GTDB): domain Bacteria; phylum Bacteroidota; class Bacteroidia; order Chitinophagales; family Saprospiraceae; genus JAJRXG01. Next base: position 19,596 of record JBLIDB010000031.1, on the reverse strand, counting down.
TTATGAAACTACTCTTCGTTAATAATGTATCGTCACATGCTCCTGTAAAGAGGAGCATTCCATTGTACTTCCGAGAGCTATTGCTCATAGAAAATGAATAAACGCCGGTGGCATCTGGGATAAGTTTGTACCACACTAGAGGGATGCCCGTTGTCATTAATTCTCCGTCCAGATCGAATATAACTTCGTCGAGATTGGAGGATGCATTTACTGTAGTACCTGTTGTACATCATGTATTTATGGGAAGAGATGTGGTGCAAGCATCATTCTGATGACTAGCTGTTTGACTTATACATATATCAAAAGCGGTCTCTAATACTTCGGATTGTCCAAGATCGACAAAGTAGCCGGCGAAATAATAGGTGGTATCCTTCTCAAACCGTATCGTTTTTAATCCAATATTTGGTAGTAGCTGTGCTACCTGACTAAGCGTGTCTTGGCATGTTCCAGTGATAATCTGCCAGAAGTTTATCTTATTAAGGTTATTAGTGACATCTGGCAGATCTGCAAGGACATCAAGCGTATAATTAGCAGTGGAATCTGGAGTGAATTCATACCAGACCGTGGGAGAAAATATTGGATTTATGCTACCATCCAGCTACCTAACATACTCCATCCCAGAGGTTGCTCCCCGAGTGTTGCCAGAAATGGCATTGCACTGACCTATGTCTCCAGCCATTAGTTCAATTGCGGTAGTACAGGAATCATTAGGAGGAGGAGGATTCTTGTAGAGGCATAAATCAAAGGTAGTTTCACTAGAAGTGAGGATTGAAAAGAGGTATGATGAATCTTTTTGGAGGGTGGCAAAATTATTATTAGAAAAGAGTTCTTTTATAATCACAAGCGTGTCACTACAATCACCAGTAGTCACTTGCCACCTGGAGTTATTAAAAAACTCACTATCCGTATTGACGTCCAGAGAATAGTTGCCTGATGAATCTGGTATAAAGGAGTACCAAACGAATTTCTGATATGCGGAAGAGGTATCACTTTCTGAAATATATATTTCTGATGTGCGGCTAGCATCTACTGTAGTGCCTGAGATATACGAACAGTTATCTTTTGCAGATTCCGTTAAAACTATTGCATTGATACACGAGTCATTTGGAGATGGTGGAGGTAGCTTATAGAGGCAAATATCAAAATCCGTTGGGGCAATAGAGTAGACCCAAAAGTGATATACTGAATCTTTTTGAAGAAGTGCAGGACCTGAAGTGTTAAACAAACTTTTTATAACCATCAGCGTATCGCTACAATCTCCAGTTGTAGCTTGCCAGTAAGCGCTCGTGGACTCTTTCTCATCAATTTCCAAGTTATATAACCCTGATGAATCTGGTATAAAGGAGTACCAAACGAATTTCTGATATGCGGAAGAGGTATCACTTTCTGATATATATACTTCCGATGTATTGGTGGCTCCTATAGTAGTACCTGAGATATATGCACAGTTATCTATTGGAGATCTCATTAAGGCCGTAGCATTAATGCAAGAGTCATTTGGAGGTGGCGGAGGTAATTTATAAAGACAAATATCAAAGTCCGTTGGGGCAAAAGAGAAGACTGAAAAGTGATATACTGAATCTTTCTGCAGATCAACTGGCTCAGCACCAAAAAATTGGCCTTTTTCCAAGAAGAAGCGTGTCGCTGCAATTACCAGTTGAAACTTGCCAAAATGCGCTTGTACTTTCTTCCACATCCATTTCTATGGTATAGCTACCTGATGAATCTGGTATAAAGGAGTACCAAACGAATGCCTGATATGCGGAAGAGATATCACTTTCTGATATATATACTTCCGATGTATTGGTGGTACTTATAGTAGTACCTGAGATATATGCACAGTTATCTATTGGAGATCTCATTAAGACCGTAGCATTGATACAAGAATCATTAGGGGGTGGTGGAGGTAAATAATAAAGACAAATACCTAAGTCGGTTTCGGAGTTAGAATAGATTGAAAAGGAATATGCTGAATCTTTTTGCAGATCAACTGGCTCAGCACCAAAAGTTAGACTTTTTACAAGAAGAAGCGTGTCGCTGCAATTACCAGTTTAAACTTGCCAAAATGCGCTTATACTTTCTTCCACATCGATTTCTATGGTATAGCTACCTGATGAATCTGGTATAAAGAAGTACCAAACGAATTTCTGATATGCGGAAGAGGTATCACTTTCTGATATATATACTTCCGATGTATTGGTGGCACTTATAGTAGTACCTGATATATATGCACAGTTGTTTATTTGAGATTCCATTAAGACCGTAGCATTGATACAAGAATCATTAGGGGGTGGTGGAGGTAAATAATAAAGACAAATACCTAAGTCGGTTTCGGAGTTAGAATAGATTGAAAAGGAATATGCTGAATCCTTCTGCAGATCAACTGGCTCAGCACCAAAAGTTAGACTTTTTACAAGAAGAAGCGTGTCGCTGGAATTACCAGTTGAAACTTGCCAAAATGCGCTTATACTTTCTTCCACATCGATTTCTATGGTATAGCGACCTGATGAATCTGGAGTAAATGTGTACCACACAAATTCATTATTTTCGGGGTAAATATATCCTTGGAAATCGAATATTTCTGATGTGTTAGTGGCCTCTATAGTAGTACCAGAAATAGATGTACAGTTATCTTTTGCAGATTCCGTTAGTACTATTGCATTGACGCAAGAGTCATTTGGAGGTGGTGGCACCTTGTATATGCAAATATCAAATGCTGAGTCCACTCCAGAAAGTCATAATATCGGGAAACGGCCCTTTTGGCGATATTTCCATTATTCTCAACTCCCTGATGCTCAGGCATCACCGAGGTTCGAAAAATAAATATCTCATCCAAAATCTTCCATTTTCTGATGATCCTCACTTTCCGGAGTGGACTCAATGCTGTTTCGATAGCTGAAAAGGGATCAAGATGAAAAGTTAGGGGGAGTATAGAATACTATGATAAAAGTTGTTTGCTTAGGGGAATGGACAAACAACTACTACAAGCATTTTGGCATTGAAAGTTCATTAAAATTTAATGAACTTTAGTAAGGGAACAGCCGATTTTATTGCATCACACATATCGGATTCCAATAGATTCAACATGATTTGAAATTCAATATTTTAGATTACGAATCAGATACCGTCTCGATATAAAGGTGAAGAGAGTTATCAGGTTTTCTTGGAAGAGGATGGCATAAATCTGTTCATCAAGATACTTGGTGAGAAAGAAACGACAAATTTGCCCGTAGGGCTTCAAAAAGCATTTTTGTGAAGCAATTCTCAATATCCTAATTGCTCGTAATTCTTGAATACAGGTCGGGTTCATTTCAATCTTATAATTAACAATTGTTGATCTTTTACTTTAGAGTTTAGTCTTCGGCCGAAAGTTGATTTTTGTATTGAATATGATGATTTGTAATTAATGAGTAAATGTTTCAGATTCATAAGGACCTTTTTAGCAATTATTTTATATTTTTAGAATGTGTAGTAACCTAAAATATAAAGCAATAGGATGGAAGCAAAACTAAAATACAGATCCTTCTGGACACCATTTATAAGGGTATTGGAGCGTATTTTTTATCCTATCGAAAAGTTTGGACACCGCTATATCTTAATGCCCTTTCGCTGGTTATTGTCTCAGATAGATCCAATAAGCTACAAAATTGAGGGGCCCCTATTTAAAAAGATATTGCAGGTAACTATTTATCCTTTGTTCCTGGTGTTGACGTTAGTTGTCGGTTTTAAATTAGTTGAAAACGGTTTTACAGTAAGAAGTTTTTTGGGAACGATTGTTATGTTTTTAATCTTGGGGGTCATATTTGCGCCGTTGGAGCATCTTATTCCTTTTAGCAGAAGATGGCTAGATGATAAAGAGACCTCCACAGATATTATGTTATTTTTTGGAGGCAAATTTTGGAATGATTATTTAAATAAACCGATCCGATTGGCAACGATTGCGGTGGTCGTCTAAGAAATTTCTCCTGCGATAGGACGAGAAATTTGGCCTTCTCATTGGAATGTGGTGATACAAGTTTTGTTGTTGTTATCTATCAAAGACTTTTTCAGGTATTGGTATCATCGTTGGATGCATGAGAATGAATTTATGTGGCGTTGGCATTCTGTACACCATTCGTCTACGCGACTCTACTGGTTTAATGGAACGCGGTCTCATTCACTGGAAGGCTTGGTCTCCAGTATTCTGTGGGGGATACCTTTTGCATTTATAAAAGCTCCCGTAGCAATCGTATTTGTAACGATGTTGTTAGGAAGAACTATTGGAAGATTTCAGCATACCAATATGGATTTAATTTTTGGGACCATTTGATTATATCTTTTCTTCACCTAAGAATCATAGATATCATCATTCGAAGAAACTGGTAGAGGGTAATTCTAATTACGGAGGAGATGTGATTTTTTGGGATATCTTGTTTGGGACATTTTATCTACCCAAGGGACAAACGCCAAGTGATGAAATCGGAACCGGAGGGGTGCCTAATTTCCCAAATACATTCGCTGGTTTGATGATGGCCCCTTTAACAATGGCAGACTTCAAAAAGAAGCAGAGGAACAAGCACTAGGTAAACAAGAGGTCCGAAATGCATAATTCCTTATAGATTCTGACCTATTCTTGCTCTCAGATACTTTTGATCCATATCATTACTCAATGCTGAAACTTCTGCATGCGCGGGGTATTTAATTCCGTAACTTACAACGTGATAGAAGCTAATGCGTTTCAAAGGCTCTAAACTGTAATCATTCACTCTAATTTATTCTCTCTTATTTTGTTAACTGAAGGGACCTATATGAAAGGAGTATTCATTATTGCGAGTTTCTGCTTAGGAGAGGGTGTCTTTAGTCAATCTACTAATTTATTTGATTCTGAACAAGTCATAGAACTGACCTTAAGCAGTGACTTAAAGGCCGTATTTAGGGATCGTGGAGATGACCCGGAATACCATCCTGCAAGTTTGCATTATGAATCTGAGAATCAGGTTATTCATCTTCCTGTCAAAATCAAAACGCGCGGTCACTTTCGTAAGCTTTCAGAAAATTGTAATTATCCACCTTTTAAATTAAATTTTTCAAAATCCACTATTCTAGTTAATACGCTCTTTGAAGGTCAAAATAAACTGAAATTGGTAACACCTTGTCGGAGTGATAAGCTCGTCATTCATGAATACTTAGTTTATAAATTATATAACCTTCTTACACCCAAGAGTTTTAAGGTTAGGTTAGTTAAAGTTATCTTTCATGACTCCCATGAGGATGAAAATTCAGATTCTTACTATGCAATATTAATTGAAGATGAAACGCAAATGGCCTCAAGGAACCAAGCGATTTCTATTGAGGAAATAGGCTTACGGCCTGAGAATACTAGAAGACCTGATTTTTTAAGAATGGCACTATTCCAATACATGATTGGAAATACAGATTGGTCAGTGCAGTACCAACAAAACATAAAACTACTCGCTGCTGATTCAATAGGCATTAAATCTGTTGTTCCTTATGACTTTGATCATGCCGGGATTGTTAGAGCTGCTTATGCGAAGCCTGCAGCAGCACTTAAGATGAAGTCTAAATTTGAGAGAAGATATAGAGGCTTCTGTATCTCTCAAATGTTTGAATATTCCGAGATTTTTGAAATATTTAGGCAAAAAAAGAACGAAATCTACTCGCTATACGAGGACAACTTTTTGTTAAGCGAAAAGTATAAAAAGCAAACAATCAAGTTTCTGGACCAGTTCTATAAAACGATTAATAATCCTAAAAAGGCAAAGAGAGCTTTTACCTATCCTTGTAAGACCACTGGGACTGAAAATGTTGTCATCAAAGGAATGAAATATTAGGGATGAAATATGGTTGGGATTTAGACTCATTTTTGGTGTGCGACTAAGCTAAATAGCAAGCAGAATTTAAATGAGGTTATTATCTTATTCGTTATGATCTTTATGTGCTTTCTTGATATTAAACTACTTTAGAGTAGGATATACCTCGAATATTATCAGAATTCAAGCTTAGACTATGTATCGATTATTCATTTTTATTATTGTTCTTTCCTTTACCGAGCTCACGGTTGCTCAAGGGCTGAATGTCAATATCCAACAAGACAAGGCTTGTTTCGTAGAGGGGATGGATAGTATCCTTTGCTACCAAATTACTGAAAAATCATATGAAGGGACTTACAAGAGGTCTAATTACATTCACCCCTTATACACCTTAGATGGAGAAGTGCTTTCGGAAGATTTTCCTGAAGACCACTTGCATCATCGAGGAATATTTTGGTCTTGGCATCAATTGTATGTTGGCGAAAAGCGAATTGGAGATCCTTGGGAGATCAAAGATTTTTGTTGGGAAGTAAAGTCTGTCAAAGAAGTTAAAAAGCAGATAGGAGCGATCTCCATTCAATCCGAGGTTCACTGGAAATCACCTTTGTGGCAAGATGAAGCTGGACTTGAAAAACCTGTTGTCAAAGAAATGACAACGATTATAGTTCATCCTAAGCAAGATAATTATCGACTAATAGATATTGAAATTGCCTTGCTTGCATTAGAGAAAGATATGCGAATAGGTGGTTCTGAAGATCCAAAAGGTTACGGAGGATTCTCGCCCCGCATACGGCTTGTTGCAGATACAGAATTTACAAATGCAAAAGGATCCGTAACTCCGACCAACTTACCCGTTCCTGAAAGTGCTTGGATGGATATATCAGGCTCAGTAGGTAAGGATAATGCGAAAGCAGGAATGAGTATACTGAGCCATCCTGATAACCCTGGTTATCCTAATCCATGGATACTACGAGCTAAGACAAGTATGCAAAATGCAGTATATCCCTATCCTGGCGCAGAAGCTGTAGCATTATCCAATACTGTCCCAACTGTATTACGATATCGACTTGTAGTTCATGAAGGGGGGAGTAGCGATATTAATATCACGCAACTTCATTCTGAGTATGCAAAAGATTAGAGTTTAGGCTTTTGGTTGGTTAAACCACTTCTATAGTTACAGCATCTCTCGCATTAGTTCTCTAACATCCGAATCTATATAAAGCTGCTTGACCATACTGATGTACAAACGTGTAAACACTTCATTATTAATCAGATCTCCGAATATAGCATCTTGACGTAGGAAGGCAAGGGAATCAACAGGAGTTGATTTTGCAGCTTCATGAAGATCTGATTGAAGCGCATCTATAATCTCCAAGGGCTCCTGATTTTTATTCATTCCTTTGTCGCTGTAATAACACCAGGCAGCAATTACTAAGGTTGCGAATTGGATACTTCCGCCTATGGCTAAATTCTCTCTAATCGTAGCAATTAGAAACTTCGGTAACTTGGCAGAACTCTCAGTACAAATCCGAGTAACACTGTCTTTGATATTAGGATTTGCAAAGCGTTGTTTGAGACTATCGATATAGTCCGCTAAATTGATTCCTGGCACCTCTTCCAATATTGGAGATGCTTCTAAATGAAGGAACGTATTCATGTATGAAACAAAAACTTCATCATCCATACAAGCATTAATAGTCTGATGACCGTGTATGGCGCCTAATATGCCTAATACAGAATGTCCCGCATTAAGCAGTCGAAGTTTCATCTTCTCATAAGGGGTTACATCTTGGACAAACTGAACACCGACCTTCTCAAATCCTGGCCGCCCATTAGAGAAATTATCTTCAATAATCCATTGTATGAATGGCTCACAAGTGACCGGCCATTCATCTGTAATTTGGTAGGTGTCAGATAAGTAATTAATATCATCTTGCGTCGTAACTGGGGTGATTCGATCTACCATTGTATTAGGAAAGGACACTTCCTCTTCTATCCATTTCGCTAATTCACTGTCTTGCTTACGGGCAAAAGTCAATAGCATTTCTCGGGCTAGATCTCCATTATGTTGAATGTTATCGCAAGACATAATTGTGTAAGCCGACAAACCAGCATCTCGGCGCTTTTTCAATGATGCTGTCAAGAAACCATAAACAGTTTTAGGCTCATTGGGATGTTCACATTCATGCTGTATATCCCGATTGTCAAAATCAAAACCACCTGTCGCAGCATTGAAATTGTAACCTCCTTCGGTAATTGTTAGTGATACAATTTTAGTGTTGGAATGAGCCATTCTTTCTATCACCTTGTTAGGATGATCTGCCCCTAATAGAAAGTCAACAATAGAACCGATTACTTGGCTTTGGACCTTTCCATCAGGATGCTTGATGACGAGTGTATATAGTTCGTTCTGCTTTTTTAGAATGTCGTAGATCTTACGATCTGCTTCTCTAATTCCAATACCACAAATTCCCCATTCTGGTGCCGCATTTTGTTCATGAAGCTGATGCAGGTAATAGGCTTGATGCGCTCTGTGGAATCCGCCAACACCTATATGCACGATTCCAATATTGAGATTTTCCCGATTATAGCTTGGACCCGAAATGCGGTCTGTTAGATCGCTTAAATTAGCGGAGTTAAGTGACTTTGTAATTTCCATTCAATTTATGGATTTAGAGCCTTTCCACGTTGTTGGGCCCAGTAGGCAGTAACGAAATAAATAACTGTGCAAACAAATCCATAATTATAAAATATATCTCGATTGGTGATATAGGCACTTTCATCTATACTACCAAACATGACTCTGCAAGCAAGAATCATTGTGATGGCTAAGACGATTATAGATGTTACTTTTAGGGCTTTAGAGAAAGTGGAAATATCCTTTACATGTGGGACTTCCATTGCAGCTTTTTGTTCTTGGAAGGCTATTATATTTTCTGCTTGTATTTGATCTTCCTTTTCTTCTTCTGGGTACTTTTCTTTTGCCCCATTCCGAGCTGCTAAAAATGTATAAAGTAATATTGTAAAGAACCAAGTTGGAATAAACAAATAGTAGAAGGACATTACATTCATCATATCCAACCCAAATCCGAATACTAATCCTATGCCCCATGAAGCGATTGCTGGTGTACTAAAGGTCAATTGTCTGTATGATAACCAATATCGCGTGTATCGGATGCGAGGAAAGATTTGATGTTCTGCGAATACAATGGCTCCTACCGGAACTACTAATAAACCGGCATAAGTTAGCAAAGGGAGGATTTGTGAAAAAACAAATGGGAAGCAGGCCACGATAACGGTTACAATTCCAACCGCCAGTGTTGTCTTTCTCCTCGAATGATTACTAAAAATCGCCTGTGCCGCTAATCCAGCTCTATAGAGATTTGTAATGGCCGTCGTCCAACCTGCTACTATAACAATCACGAATCCCGACCAACCAAGTGCATAGTAGGCAACATCACCAGGATCAAGTTCTACGATAGATTTTCCAAGGATCACTGCTACTCCAGCACCCATGATTCCTGCAGCGATCCATGCAACGTAGTGCCCGAACATCATTCCAGTACTTGTTGCATATCCGTAAGATTTCTTCTTTGCAAATCGTAATAGTGCCATATCTATCAATCCGAAGTGAGTGATTGTATTTGCCGCCCAAGCAAAGCCTATGACTTCGAGCAATCCTATTCCGGGTTCACCATTGCTATTCACTCCGGTCCATATAGATTGATTTCCAAGAGTCATAAAATCACTCCATCCATTAGGTAGAGTCTTACCCAAAACATCAAGAGATAAGGCAGGTAGCAATACGAGTGCTCCGCTCGTAAACATGACAAATAGCCATGGAGCGCAAACTCCCGAAAATTCTGAAACGGCATTGAATCCATAGATTGCAATAAAAACTACAAATGCACCTACTCCGAATACGATCAAAACAAACCATAAATTGGTCGGATACCAATTGAGTTGAGCCGGTATATCAAATGCAAACCGAACCGCCGTAGATGAAACAGTTACCATGGCTGCAGATATCACAGTGAAGATGATCACATTTGCCCAATTGTAAAGTTTGGTCATGGAATCTCCCGCAATTTTATTGAGGTAGGTATAGAGACTTAGGCGTGTTTCTACAGCGATAGGCGTAGTGATAAACCTCCAACTGAGCACGGCCAAAATATTACCGATTAAAAGCCCCAATAGAATATCCATTGTCTTGGCACCAAGAGCGACAAATGTTGCTCCAATGACAAACTCAGTAGCTGCCACATGTTCTGCCGCATAGAGCCCAGCAAAGTGAGTCCAATCATGCAGCTTATGCTTAGCTACGGGTAATTGCTCTTCGTCTAATTCTTCAAATTGTTGAAAGTCAATGGCGTTCGACATAAATAGCTTTGATTGGGCACTGATAGTGCTTTTAATAGATCTGATGAAATATAATTCTACAACATATCCTTATTTAGTGATATTTCTAAATTATTTTATCAACTTACGGAATAAAATAACCCTCTATGGATACTAAGAAACCATCATACACTCCAGCGCCACAACGCCAGGGAGCCATCTATGTTAAGGGAGCTATGGGTGCCAAACCAATCGTACCATTCGATCCAATTAAGTTAGAAGCGCAAGCTAAAGAGAAGATGAATATTGAAGCCGCTGGATATATTATCGGTGGTGCTGGAACAGATGATACGATACGAGAGAATAGAGCTGCATTTTCTAAGTATCGGATCTTACCGCGCATGTTTAAGGATGTATCTGTAAGAAATACTAGTGTAGATCTATTCAATCGGACGATTCCATCACCGATGCTCACAGCACCAATCGGTGTACTTGAAATGATCCATGAAGATGCGGGAAAGGCCGTCGGTAGAGCTACTTCTAAGCTTGGAATTCCTATGATTATTTCCAATCAAGCTTCGTACTCAATGGAAGAGATATCGGAGGGGATGGGAGATGGCCCAAGATGGTTTCAACTCTATTGGAGTAAGTCCGATGAACTTATAAAGAGCCTTGTACAGAGAGCTGAGAAATCGGATTGTGATGCTATTGCTGTTACGCTTGATACGACAATGCTCGGATGGAGAGTACAAGATTTGGATTTGATGCATTTACCGTTCTTAAAAGGGCAGGGGATTGCACAGTATACCAGTGATCCAGTTTTTAATGAGATCGTTGCAGAAATGGACTTTGAAGAAGAATCGATGCGTGTTCCGGGTGTTGATCCTGCGACATTTAAAGCTGTAATGGCTTTTACAGGTGTGTATTCTCGACCTTCTATTACTTGGAAGGATTTGGAATATCTTAGATCAATTACCGATCTTCCAATTCTATTAAAAGGTATTCTACATCCTGAGGATGGAGCCTTAGCGGTAAAGCATGGTGTAGATGGTATTATAGTTTCTAATCATGGCGGAAGGCAAGTGGATGGAGCTATAGCTGCAATTGATGCGTTATCAGGTGTCGTAGATGCTGTTCGTAAAGCAGGAAGTGATATGCCGATCTTGATGGACAGCGGAATTCGAACAGGAGCCGATATATTCAAAGCAATTGCCCTTGGTGCAAAGGCCGTTTGTATAGGAAGACCTTATGCCTATGGTTTAGCATTAGCAGGGCAGGAGGGAGTAGAAGAGGTGCTTTCTAATTTGATGGCAGAATTTGAATTTACAATGGCACTATCTGGATGTAAGAATGTAGAGGAGATAGGGAGACATTGTTTGGTGTAGTGAAATTTTCTTGTTTTGCAAATTCATATTTTGCATATAATAAATTGGACTAAAATTTAGCTTTGAAGTTGTCATTTCGACGGCGCTCTATGACCTGAATTTATTGCTTTGGGTGGTTGAATGAGCGGGGTAGGAACCACATAGGGTCGTGCAATATGTTATACTGATGTTTGGACATTTACTTCATTAAGAGGACAGAACCTACGAACTGTCTTAACTTCCCATCATTCATTTCTAAAGTAGAGATGTAGGTATAGATGCCTTGTTCCATTAATGTTCCATGAAGTCTACCATCCCAGCCACTGCTGTCATTGTTGAATTCGTCAATGCCGCTGTACACTTGTTGACCCCATCTGTCATATATGTCCAGAGATTTAATTTCAGAAAGATCACGGTCTCCTGATATTATAAATCGATCATTCGGGCCATCTCTATTTGGTGTAAAGATGTTAGGAAAGTAGACATTATAATATTCTAATTGTAGATGCACGAAACTATCGCATCCGATATCATTCAAGAGGCTGACATCGTAAGTGCCGGCATTGTTGAAACTATATTGATCGACACCTTCATACGTTTCGCCTTCGAATATTTTGGCAACAAGACTATCCATCAATTGAGGCAAGACTTCGACGGTAAGACCTACGATGCTATCACAGTTGTTGGTGTTCTTAAGTGTCTCTGTATAATTTCCAGATTCTGAAATCATAGTTTCTCCAAATTGAAAAACCTCATCATGACATAATGTGATGGTCGTTACATTTTCAATTACAGGAATGCTAAAAGCATATGCTTGAGTCAGTAAACAATCGCTATCGCTTACTACTCTTATTTGATACTCACCTTCTCCATAGATTTTAGATAGCAGAGGAGCGACTTCACCGACTAATGCGATGCCATTTTTATACCATTGATATGATATGTTTTCTTCCTGAGGCACGCTCAATGTAAAGTCAGTAGCACAGGGATGATTCACTTCTGATATTTGAAATTCAAAAGAACGCAAATCTGCTAAAACCAAATTATCAAAAAAGTAGTAGGTCGTACGATTCGCAGCGGACTGCTCGCAGGGAGGTCCTATTGCAATTGCATGGATATCTTCATCTGGAGTGATGGTGATTTCTGTTTTAACCCACTTTGAGCCACCACCTCCACCCACATTTCGAGAACCCAATTTCTTCCAATTCGGTCCATTGGTAGGACACCCTAAATCAGGATTACCACTTCCAAAAGGTAAGTTGTCACAACTTGTCGTTCCGAAAAAAGTAATATCAAGTGTAGGAGAAAGTTCCTCGCTTGTAAATCCAATATAGAATTCGAAGCGGTATGTTGTATTAGCCTTAAGGGATCCTGTTAAGCAAGCGCCTGCATATTCCTTCCAATTATATTCAGCTGATCCTCCTGTAACACGACCATTGGCAAAACCCATGATGGCTTCCCCATCAGGAAATGGAGTTGGAGGAAAGTGACCGTCCCATCCCGTCCATCCACAAGGGTGAATAAGGTCTGTGGTTGGTTCCGATGCTTGAACCCAACCAACTGCACAATTGAGCATACTTCTTTCTGTAGGACAACAGGTCGATTCCTCAAATGATGGGTTGGGGATAAGTGATTCTGGACTCAGTATTTCACAGATGCAATCTGGATCATTGAGATCTATGAGGCCATCATCATCGTCATCCATGGCATTGCTGCAGTTTTCTATGAGTTGGATCAGAGGCGAAGCATTAGAAAAGAATGGTTTGCCAAAGCCAGAAACGCATACTGACATTAGGAAGATGCAGAAAGTATATGTATGCTTAGCCTTCAAGTGTTGATTTTGAACATGAAATTTACGAATAGTATTGATTGTCATTCAGATCCATTCGTATCCGCGAATTATGATCGGCTTGATTTGTATTCTAAACGACCATAATTACCTATATGCCCATTAGAGTGAGGAAATTTTGAACCTTAAATGGATTTCCTGACAGATTAATCGCAATCACTTATTGGCTTTATGTGGTATAAAGTAGATATTTTTGTACGTCGTCAGTCATTGATATTAGTTATGAGGAAGGTAGTAATAGTGCTTAGTGTTTTGATATGCCATTTGGCATATTCTCAGTCTATTGAGATAGTAGGGGACGTAATCGATCAATCAGATCAGCAACCTATAGAATACGCTTCGATCTCGGTGCACCATCTTAGTGACAGTTCACTTATTAGTGGTACTGTAAGCGAGGTTAGTGGGCGATTTGAGTTGACTTTTGATGCTGATGAGGCGTTTTACGTTGCGATTCAATTCATAGGATACAGTCTGCACTATTCTGAGCCTCTGATGGGCGAGAAGCGCTATGATCTCGGGGTAATAAAGTTGGGTATCAGTAGTACTACGTTGCAAGGCATAGAGATAGTCGGCAAAGAAGTAACATCTATGCATAAGATCGACAAGCAAGTCTATGATGCAGGTCAGTTTCAGAATGCCAAAGGAGGAACGGCTTCTGATGTGCTCGGTAATTTGCCATCTATTAGTATAAATTCATTCGGAGGGATATCCGTACGCGGTGTCACAGGATTCATGGTAATGATCAATGGCAAACCTGTTCAAGGAGATCCCAGTATTATTCTTCAGCAGCTTTCTGCAAATACAATAGAAGATATAGAAGTAGTTACTGCTCCTTCCGCGAAATATGATCCTGATGGAAATGCTGGAATTATAAATATAAAAACTAAAAAGGCAGTTACGGATGGTTCCTATCTGGTCGCCAATGTCTTAATGGGCTTGCCAAGTATAGAGCGTTATCAGAATACGGAAAGAGCCAGTAGATATGGGGCTGATATTACCTATAACTATCAAGAAGGGAAATGGAACCTTTCTATTGGTGCGGATTATAGAAGGTATGATAGATCTGGACGCCGCGAAGGATATGTAAATACCTATCTTGATGATGTACTTACAGAGTTTCCTTCTGATGGAGAGCGGAGTTTCAATGAGATTAACTACTCTGCAAGGGTAGGAGTCAGTTATGCGCCAAGTGCCAATCAAAGTATTAATGCGGGACTCTATGTAGGCAAGCGAACTAAGGATCGTACAGCAGATATTCTATATCTTGACCAACAAAGACGCTCAATTCCACAGTCGGATTTTCTTAGTACCGGGGAATATTATGAACGGTACAAACAAAGTGGTGATGTATTTCCCAATGGAGCACTCATAAATAAGCTATCCTACTTTAATAAAAACCTACGCGTGCGTAAAAGTGATTTCATAATTGGATCATTAGACTATGCGCATACTTTCTCGAATGATGCACAATTGAAAATATCTGGACTCTATGAAAGAACAGTATTAGGAGGTCCAACAGATAATGTCAATCTGGAATACCCGAATACTGAAGATATTATAGAATTACAATTAAATGATAACGATAACCCATTAGATGGATATAGATTTCAATTTGATTATAATCAAAATATTGGTGAAGTAAAGTGGGAATCAGGATATCAGTATCGCTACTTGAGCCATCCCGGAGACTTCTTTTACTTTGATAGAGACCTTGTCAATGATGTGTGGGTTGAGAATCCACTCTTTACCAATAGTATCAGACTCACACGGGCGATTCATTCCCTATATTCTCAGGTAAGTGGTAGCCAAAGTAAATTACAATATACTGTAGGATTAAGGTTAGAGCACTTTGATCGGAATGTGGAAATCGCACGACCGGATGAGAATTTTGAGTTGAGTAAATGGAATCTGTTTCCTTCTTTGAACTTGGGATATGAATTAGGAGAAGGCCTGAAATTAAAAGCCGGATATAGCAAGCGTATAGAACGCACCACGACCTTTAAAATGACGCCATTCCCTGAACGGGAGCATTCTGAGACATTAGAGCAAGGAGATGCATCGCTTTTGCCAGAGTATATAGATTTGGTAGAATTGGGAATAATAAAGAGTTGGGGAGATAATTCTGTCTTTGCGACTACATACTATCGGCATACTGAAAATGTTATCAATCGTGTCAATACAATCTTCAATGATGTAATTCTCAATCGAATATATACGAACGCAGGAAGTGGAAATGCCTATGGTCTGGAGTTAGGAACAACATTCTATCCTGCGAGGAAATGGCGCCTCTATTTTGGTGGGAATGTCTACAATTATAGTATCGAAGGAGATTTGTTCGGCGAAGCGATCAATACTTCCAGTGTGATCTACTCTATTAATGCCAATACCAACTACAATTTCACCTCTTCTTTTAGTGGACAGTTGGCTTTTAACTATTTGTCGGAGAGGGTAACTGCTCAGGGAAGTGATTCACAGTTCTATAATCCATCGCTCTCACTTCGAAAGACCTTTATGGATAAGAAGGTAAGTGTCGCGCTACAGTGGCTAAATATCGATATGGGTTTATGGAATTCTAATGAACAGCGTATTACCACTGAACGCAATAATTTCTTCACAACGACGAATTATGTTTACGAAGTGGATATCATACAATTAAGTTTTACATATCAATTGAATCAACCGTCTAAGAAGGTAAATGTGCCGCAGAGTGAATTTGGGAAGAAGGAATTTTAAAAGATATTAGAAATATTGTTGGAGGCACTATTTTACCCTTGTAGCTTAAGATCAATATTTCAGAAGTAGAACTGGAATGTTTAGTAATTTAGTATTTCCCATACCATCATATCAAGCGTAAAAAAATTATTGCTTCTTCCTTAATATTCTTTATGAAACTTTATTTCGTAATTTTTACCCTCCTTTCCACGTCAATATTATTAGGTCAAATTGATTATTTCGAATACTCAGAGTTTCATATTTCCGAAAAGTACTTAGATACGATGTGCATTAATTCAACCCATAATACCCCATATTTTTTGACAGGAAATATATATCGAATACACTTTCAATAAAGAATGTGAAATCCGGGATGTTAGGATACAAAGAGTTCAACTTAAGAATGAGCATGTGGAAATAGTATATAGAAAAGTTTTTCTGAAAGAGGAAGAAATGCCTTCTGTCTATAAGTTATTTGAACCGATTATGTTATCCGCGGAATATGAGAAAGTGAAAGAAGGAATTGGAGATAAAGAACTTCTTTATACTTCTATTCTAAAGACAGGACTCTTAATTTGCAATTCACCAAAATAGATGCCTTTGCTAAATTAGCGATTCGGACAGTCCGTACAATATATGTGGAAAATATCCGCACAGATTTAAAGAGGCATTCGTCATTAAAATTAAATGACTACTTTTCTTAAGCTTTTAGCTTTTATGAATCCTGTAAGGATGATAGCATATAGCCCGGGTTGTAAAACCCTTGGCTATCCAATAAATATTAGAGTAAGCTCTATAGGAGCGACAGATTATAAAGAACTAAATCTTAGCTGATTATGCCGTCCATCTTGGACTAAACATAATTAAGACTCTTACCAGCGTCTTGCGACACGGGCAATAGTATCTCGTCCTTTCAGGACTTATAAGGTCCCTTAAATCACTTCTCCCGAATATGATATTTAAATCCGATATAGAACTCCCTTCCTTTTGTAGGTCCCCAAACTGAGGCGGTATCAAAATAAGGACTAAATGGATCTTGCCAGCTAATAATAGGTCGCTCCTGCCGAAAGTCGAACATATTCTCACAGCCAAAATAGACTTCAATATTTTTCAGGTTATAAGTAAACTGTGAATTCATTACGGCATAAGTTCTAGAGAAACCTGGCCGCTGATATACTTCTGGATTAGATCTTGTATTTGGTAGTCGTTGCTTTCCGTACCAATGTATATTCATGTCGAAGTGAAACTTATTGGAAAGGGGTTTGTAACTCAATGTCGACATGAGTCTATGCTTAGAATTAAACGGTAAGAGCTCCTTTACTTCATTAGTCTTCCGATATACATCCAGATAATTATAACCCACTTTTACTTCTACCAATTCATGGAATCTTGCCATAGCTTCTATTTGGAAACCATTGCCAACACTTTTGTCGGAATAATTACCTATGATAGCAAGAGATGGATCAGCGTCATAATCTGGGAATATTTGATTTTGAAAATTGGTTTTATAATAGTCGGCACTTATATACCCGGATACATTTCTGGCATTGAATTTTTGAGTAAGATTCAGTCCATAGTTTACAGCCTCTTCAGGTTGTAGTTCTTCTTCAAATATAACATCTCTGGAACTGACCAATAGATTGATATTTTCACTAAATACATTAGCCGTTCTCCAGCCTGTTCCGATATTAGTGCGTAATACCGTCTGAGGTGAGATATTATATCTAAGTAATGTTCGTGGCGTTACAAAAGTGCCATGGATATTGTGTCTGTCGACTCTCAGGCCAGCGATCCATGTCAACTTATCATTAAAGAAGTTCATAGTATTCTCCGCAAATGCTCCAGGAATAACTTCGGTACGATTATAATTTCCATCATAAGTTCTATTTAGAATTTCACTTGTGAATCCTACGTCCTCATTGATATTCAGATATCTCAGGCTTAGCCCAGTCTTTAGGCCATGAGTGGAGTAGTTATATTCATACTGCGCATTTCCATAGACATTAGTTTGTTGTGCGTCATAATCCAAGGTTCCGAAGCTTGAGTTTTGATCTTGATGATACGTGGATGCCATAAATACGATACTATGATTGTCATCATAATTATATCCATACTTTCCCCAGATTTCGGGTTGCATGATCTTTACAGTTTGTCCATAGATTTCAGTATTTCCAGATTCTATAGATTCATCATATTGTAGTTGTCCTCCGATTCTTTTTTCAGTTAGAAGGCGAGCTCCTATTTTACCGTAAGATCCCCATTCTGCATCATTTCCACTTTTCATAGTATGAGATAGTGAATACCTTGTAAGGAGTGGTAGATCGAGGAAGTTGTCATTGTCGCCATCTATTTTCGATGCTGGTTGGACACTGTGTATAGCGGTTAGATGACTCCATCTTTCAGTTTTATAGGCAACATTAGCATTGAAGTGCTTTTCACCAAAACTATTCACATAGGCATTGACTAATAGCGGATCTGCCTTATCAGGTTCTTTTGTAATTACATTTATTTGTCCGCTGATACTTTCATATCCTTGAAGCACACTATTTGCACCTTTGGCTATATAGATATTATCAACCATAGTCCCAGGAACACTACTGATCCCATAGGTATACGATAATCCTTGTATCATAGGAAGGCCATTTATCAATACTTGATTGTAGACTCCAGAGAGGCCCAGAATTCGTAGTTCTTTAGAGTTGGTGATTACATTGGAAGTTTGGGCTTGTACCGACGATTGAGTATTAAAGCATCCCGCCAAATCACAACAAGCAGACTTACTAAGTTCTGATTGCGTTATTTGTTCTGTCTTTATAGGACTCAAACTGGATATTACTATTCCATCCTTTCTGGCTTGTACTACGAATTCATCTAAAAATTCAGTTGCATGTAATTGGAATTCTAAGAAGTCCTGATTACCTACATCAATTGTATCTATTCCGAAGCCAATAAAACTGACTACCAATTGCTTGTTTGAAATTTCTGCAGAGGGAAGTTCAAATTTTCCATTGATATCAGTTGCAGTTCCTATAGAGGAATTTATCCAGTATACACTCGCTCCAATGAGCGGTTCTTTTTGATCGTTAGTCACTATCCCAGATACCGTTTGTGACGACAGCATATAGGTCAATAGCAAACCAACAATGATCATAAATATCTTCATTGCTTAGTTTTTTGAAATTGACGAAGCCACACATACTCATAGAGTATATCTGACGCATTCTCAATCGGATATTGCTATTTCACCTTATAGGGTCGATCGTTTGGGTTTTTACAACCGCCGGTACCTTCTATCGCCGCATGAATAGATTCCTCTGTTACTAAGCTGGAGAGCAGTACTACTTCAAAAGTCGTCGTAGCTCCTTTTTTAATAGATTTGCAGCTACTTACCCCGTCTAATTTTTCTACGTTTGCTGATATTGACTTTATGTCTGCGGAGCAACCTACACCTTTAACCTTTACATTAATCGTTTTCTCTACTTCCGTTTGTACGGATGCAGTACTGGATTGCGCGAAAGAGATA
>JBLIDB010000030.1:0-29498 GCA_047634015.1 Saprospiraceae bacterium | reverse complement strand
GTTTTTGCCTCGAATTATCTTTCTGATGACGATATTGCTTTATCCGATTCTTTTTTTAGACATTGTGTTCGTATTAGTGGTAATACAAATATATAACTAGCTGTAAACTATTCTAATACAGCTAGTTATTTTTTATTGTGTATCAAGAGGTTAGAGCCTCGCACTGAATTGCTGGAAATAATAGCAGTAAGTAATAAGATGTACCAATTGAGTGTCATAATTTTTATTTTGGGAAGGATACTTCTTTCTGAATTTTATACTCCTTTCCATATCTTATATCTTTCTTTGTTGCTTTCTCAATCTAAAAAGAACATAAATGCTTAATCTCTCAGTATTACTGGAATCTTCGGCTTTTAAATTTCCTTCAAAGCCCGCTTTTACATTCGGTGACACTACATTATCATATGCTCAGATCAATGGTGCTGCCAATCAATTGGCCAATGGCCTAAAATCTATGGGAATCACTCAAGGTGATAAGGTCGCGCTCAGCTGCTTTAACCTACCCTACTTCCCTATCGTCTATTACGGAATTCTAAAGGCGGGAGCGACTGTAGTTCCTCTTAGCGTACTCCTTAAGGAAGATGAAATCGCCTATCATCTGAATGATTCTGAAGCGAAAGCTTATTTCTGCTTCGTTGGGTCTCCAGACCTTCCAATGGGTAAGATGGGATATGCCGGATTCCAAGAAGCACCAAAGTGTGAAAATATATTTATGATCACCCCAACTCCCACTGATCCTTCTCCGATAGAAGGAATTAAAACAATGGGAATGCTTATGAGTGGTCAAGCACCAACCTTTGAAACAGTAAGAACATCAGCAGAAGATACAGCGCTTATAATATACACTTCTGGCACTACTGGCAAGCCTAAAGGCGCAGAATTAACGCACTCAAATCTTCTTCTTAATGCCGGTATCTCTCGAGATCTCTTTAAGGTGAATCATGACGACCGTGCACTGATTGTACTTCCATTATTCCACATATTTGCTATGTCCTGCTTGATGAATGCGGCTACTTATGCAGGTGCACATTCTGTGCTACTACCAAGATTTGATGCGGAGGCCGTATTTGGCTTATTACAAAAACATGACATTACCATCTTCGCTGGTGTCCCTACCATGTATTGGGGATTATTAAACTATAAAGATCCTAAGTTCGATTATAAGAAGATAGCTGGTAATATGAGAGTAGCAGCTTCCGGTGGAGCAGCGTTACCTGTCCAAGTGTTGTATGACTTTAAGGAACGGTTTGGTGTGGATATATTAGAGGGGTATGGTATGTCTGAAGGCTCTCCGATAGTTACATTCAACCAAGCTGATGTCGGAACCAAGCCGGGATCAATAGGAACGCCTGTATGGGGAGTAGAAGTAAAGCTTGTAGATGATAATGGCCAGGAAGTCCCTCAAGGGGAAAAAGGAGAATTATGGTATAGAGGCCATAATGTCATGAAAGGATATTATAACAAACCAGAAGCCAATGCTAAAACACTTACCGATGGATGGCTGCACTCAGGAGATGTTGCTATTCAAGATGAAGATGGTTTTTACTTTATAGTAGATCGAACTAAGGACATGATAATCCGAGGTGGACTTAATGTATATCCACGTGAAGTCGAAGAAGTAATGATCAAACATGAAGCGGTATCTCTAGTTGCTGTAATCGGTATTCCTCATGAAGAGATGGGAGAAGATATAAAGGCCTACGTCGTGCTCGAAGAAGGAACTTCTATTTCTGAAGATGATCTCAAGGCATATACTAAGAGCAAACTCGCGGCTTATAAATATCCAAGATCTATAGAATTCATAGATGCCTTGCCAATGAGTGCTACTGGTAAGATTCTTAAGAAAGAATTGAGGAAGAGATAATACTCGACTCTACATCACCTAAAAGGAGCCCGAAAATCATTGAATTTTCGGGCTCCTTTTGTTGGGCTATACTTGAATTTCTAAGTTGATATTCTGGATTAAAAGGATCGTCAATTTTTTAATGACTACCTCTTCAGCCAAGCTGTATCTTTGCACATCTAAATGAATTCCAATATGAATATATCTGTAATAGGTGCTGGAACTATGGGCAATGGTATCGCACATGTATTTGCCCAAAAGGGTCATACTGTTCAACTGATTGATATTTCTCAAAATGCCCTCGATAAGGCAATAATAACAATTGAGAAAAACCTCAATCGGATGGTCAAAAAGGAGTATATAAATTCCGATGATCTAGAGCACACTTTAGCAAGAATTCAAACCGAAACCTCTCTAGAAAAAGGGGTAAGCAATGCAGACTTAGTTTTAGAGGCTGCGACAGAAAATGAAAATCTCAAGCTAAAAATATTCGGACAAATAGAAGAAGCGGCTCCGGCTACTGCCATTCTTGCAAGTAATACATCAAGCATTTCTATCACCAAAATTGCTACAGCAACTAAGAGGCCAGAGCAGGTAATCGGAATGCATTTCTTCAATCCCGTGCCTGTAATGAAACTGGTCGAAGTAATCCGTGGTTATAGTACCTCAGATGAAACGACCAAAAGGATTATGGAACTGTCCGAGCAATTAGGGAAAGTACCTGTAGAAGTGAAAGATTATCCTGGCTTTTCTGCCAATAGGATATTAATGCCAATGATAAACGAAGCCATAGAAACATTGCAACAAGGAGTTGCTGGTGTTCAAGAAATAGATACAGTTATGAAACTGGGGATGGGTCATCCTATGGGTCCATTACAATTGGCAGATTTTGTAGGGCTTGATGTTTGCATGAGTATCTGTCAAGTATTACAAAAGGGCTTGGGAGATAATAAGTATGCACCTAATCCCCTTTTAGTAAATATGGTTACAGCAGGAAAACTCGGACGAAAATCTGGAGAAGGATTCTATGATTACAGTCATGGCGGAAAAGAATTGGTTGTATCTAAAAATTTCTCTTAATGTTAAAAAAAATGTTGTGGATCTTTACCGGTATTCTTGTTATCCTAATTATTGCTTTCGTTGCAGGCCCTCGGCCCACATTTAAGAAAATTGACAATAAACCTTCTTCCAAAAGTTATGACATAGAAACACTTGATTACGAAGTGGCTAAAAGAGAAGCCGCCGTGCAATTTTTGAAACCAGATAATGAAGCCCGAGTAGTTTGGGCAGATTCTATTCCAAGTAAAACAAAGTATAGTCTCGTATATCTTCACGGGTTCTCTGCAAGTCAGGCAGAAGGCGCTCCAGTACATATAAATTTAGCCAAAAGGCTTGGTGCCAATCTCTATCTCCCTCGACTTAGTGGACATGGGATAGACACCAAAGAAGCGATGTCCAATCTTACACCTGGCATTCTCATCAAAAATGCTAAGGATGCAATAGCTATAGGAAAGTCCATAGGAGAAAAGGTAATTGTAATGGGTTGTTCTACAGGTGGAACCCTTGGCATCTATCTTGCTGCGAATGATCCAGCAATAGAAGCCCTCATCCTTCTCTCTCCCAATATTGCTATCAAAGATCCAACAGCAGCCATGGTTACTGGCCCATGGGGAGAAGAGCTCGCTTATCAAATGATTGGCCCTTATCGAGAATTCGATGGAACTACCAATCCTTATTGGTCAGATAAATATTCCACTAATGGCATCATAGCGCTACAAGCGCTTTTAGATCAAACCATGACCAATAAAGTATTTGAAAAGGTAACTTGTCCAGTCTATTGTGGTTATTATTATAAGGATGAGGATAATCAAGATCCCGTGGTCTCTGTAGATGCTATGCTCGACTTCAAAGAGCATATTGGTACTCCTTCCGCCAAAGTGCTTTTTCAGCCATTTGCCAATGTCGGAAATCATGTAATTGCTTCCAAGTATAAGACTGATAATTGGAAAGAGGTAGAGGATGGTGTGTTTGCTTATTTACAAAACAAGATTGTTGAAAATTAAAGTTGCTCTCTCCAAACTGATAAAATTTCGAACTCGATATTAGATATAGAAATTAAGCTAAGCTCCCACATCACATTATTCCGATTTTTCATTATGTTCGGGTTCGAAAGGCATCTTGGATATATTGGTAGTCGTATGACCAAATAAGTGATTATTTGGCAAATCATAGGAAGTACATAATTATGTAGGTGTCTAACAATTCATTATTCACGTACTAATCAAACGAACAATCTATGATAAACGACAAGAAACTATTCCTGGGAAGCTGCTTTGCGCTCATAACCACGGCACTTTCATTCGCACTAAGAGCTGGCGTACTCCCTCAACTTGAAGAACAATTAAGTCTCTCGGCAGAGCAATTGGGAAGAATCAACTCCATGTGGTTCTTTGGATTCCCTATTGCTATGATTGTCGGTGGATTAGTATATCATACACTGGGTGGAAAGAGAATTATGCAGTTTGCATTTATATCACATGCACTTGGGATAGTACTGACCATTTATGCAGGAAGTTATATGGGCTTAATGGTGGCCACATTCTTGATCGGTCTTGGAAATGGATGTACAGAGGCGGCTTGTAACCCTATGATCGCAGATACATACGAAGGGAATAAAATGAGTAAAATGATGAATCGCTTCCATATGTGGTTTCCTGGTGGAATTGTCATAGGTGCGATCGTTTCATTTATTCTGACGAATGCGGGTGTTGCTTGGCAGATACAGATGTCACTTATCATGATTCCTACAATCATATATGCATACTTGTTTTGGGGAGAAGAGTGGCCAAAGGCTAAAGTGGCAGAAGGTGGCAACCTAAAAGGCAATCTAAAAGCTATGATATCACCATTGTTCATATTCATGCTTGTATGCATGTGGTTCACAGCTCAATCAGAATTTGGACCTACACAATGGGTAGAACTTATATTGAAGAGTAGCGGTGCCCACCCGATGTTGGTCTTAGCACTCATTACAGGAACAATGGCTATAGCGAGATTCTTCGGTGGAGAAGTTGTACATAAATTCAATACTACAGGAGTTTTACTAGGTTCCGCAATGTTAGCCACATTAGGCTTGTTCCTTTTTACCCAGATCACGGGCCCAGCTGTATATGGCGTAGCGATTATTTTTGCACTTGGCGTCGCCTATTTCTGGCCAAATATGATCGGATTTGTAGCGGATTACATCCCGAAGAGTGGGGCTCTTGGAATGTCAATCGTAGGAGCAGTTGGAATGCTCTCCTCTTATTTCATGCAACCTATTATCGGTAGATGGATAGACGGTAATCGTACTTCAGGTGCCGCTGACGGTTTGTCTGGGGATTCCTTGGAGCTTTTTGTTGGTCAAGAAACAATTGGAACCATGATGTTCTTTCCAATACTCCTAATTGGACTCTTTACCATCCTATACTTTTGGATGAAAGGAACGCAATCTAACTCTCAGAAGTTAACTGATTAATATTTTAAAACATAAAATTTGAAATGGCGGTGAACAAATGTATCATCGCCATTTTTTTTGTTGCCCATTCAATCTTCAAAATAGTCTTTCATTAAATCCCTAAACCATGTCTGCCCTAACAATTTCTAATCTATTCTCCGTCGCTAATAAAACAGTAGTCGTCTCTGGTGGTTCTCGAGGAATCGGATATATGATTGCTGAAGCATTCGTAAGTAACGGTGCGAAGGTTTATATCAGTTCCAGAAAAGCAAGTGTATGCGATGCTGCCGCAGAGGAGCTTTCTAAATTAGGAGCATGTATTTCTATTCCTGCTGATCTAGCTACATCAGAAGGACGATTAAGTTTTATCGAAGCTATTCAAGAAAAGGAAGAGTCTATAGACGTTCTCGTTAATAACGCGGGTGCTGCCTGGGGCGCTACATTTGAGAATCAAACAGAAGCCACTTATGATAAGGTCTTAGATATCAATGTGAAATCCATGTTCTTCGTAACTCAAGGATTACTTCCCTTACTTAAGAAAGCTGCAAGCCCTGAAGATCCAAGTAGGGTCATTAATATCGGATCTATCGATGGTCTCCATATATCTAAGATGGATACGATTCCATACGGCGTAAGCAAAGCAGCTGTTCATCAAATGTCGAAATCACTGGCGGTAAAATTAGGAGGCACAAATATTACAGTGAATGCCATTGCTCCAGGACCTTTCGAAAGTAAAATGACGGAGGCCTTCCTTCAGAGTCCAATTAGAAAAAGTGTAGAACAGTCTTGTCCTATGAAGCGAATTGGATACCCAGCAGATATGGCTGGATTAGTATTATTTCTTTCTTCTAAAGCTGGGAATTATATTAATGGGGCTGTAATTCCAATTGATGGAGGTATTCATATGAATTAATTATAAGCAGTAGGACACGGAAAAGAGGTACTCAAAAGAAAGTGCTATTAACCTCGCTCTGCTATTCAAAAAGACATACTTAAGGAAACAGGTCTCCCGACCTCTTTCCATTTTTCAATAGACCTAAAAGTCACTTGACCTACTATCAAGACTCAATTCTTGGATCCATATATTCCGATAGAAAACATCATGCCCTTCCGCTTGAAGCTTAAGACCTCCTGGTCGATCTGTGATGCCTTTACCCTTGTCATTTCCTCCATCGAGACCTGAATTTGGCCCACCCCATACTTGTTGAATCTCAAAGTCCGTATGGGCTTTGATACCGTTGAAGTATAAAGTTGCTCTTGGTTTTTCTATCAATTTCCCATCTTCAAATCTAGCAGCCTTGAATACGATATCGTAAGCATTCCATTGCCCAAGACCGTAGTATGCATAATAAGGTGATTCAGATTCATTAATGATCGCTCCAAGACCATGAGGGGTATCATCGCCATCCAATACTTGGATCTCATATCGATTCTGCATATAAACACCACTATTCCCTCCCTCGTCCTTGATTAGAAATTCTACATGAGCGCGAAAATCTCGATATTTCTTCTTAGTAACAATATCTGCAGCACCGTATAGTCCTCCCGCTGCTGTCGGGTCATTACTACTTACCACAGTATTACAAGTTATAGGATCTTTTACTACTTGCCATTTGATAGGATATGTGGCCGAATAACGAGGCCCTTCCCAATACTCCCATTTGGCTTCAAGCATAGCCCGTGAACCGTCCATCATTAACTCAGCATACAAGGGTGGCTCCGCTCCTACCCCAACTTGAGCGTTGATATCTAAGGATTGAATTTGCAAAAAAAAGAAAATGAAGAAAAGTGCGTTGTATAGATTGTTTGTGAAGTTCATTTCCAAATTTAAGAAATTATACCATAAGATAATCTGAATCCATTTAGATAAATAAATTGCAGAGGCTTTCTATAAAACTGTATAGATAATGAAGACTACAAAAATATCAAATATTAGATACTGGAGTACATCCGAATACAAATAAAAAACCCCGGCTTTGCACCGGGGAACTTTTTAATAAACCAATCTTAAAAATAGGAAAGAATATAATAAAAAGACGAAATCCATCATTAGTCCATCTGACTCCGAACAGGCTCCAGTTGGTAATTAGAGCACTGTTCAATTAATGAGAGCTTTCCAAATAAGCGGTTCACAAAAAATACGTTTCCGATCGTCTTTCTAAATATTGCCATGCTTCCATGGCCCAACAAAATGAGTATACATTTTAATTTCCGCTAATATATAAACTATTTATATATAGGGGGTAACATATGTAAAATTATTTTTATATATAATTTTTCGCTCAGTCCACATTTTCGTGGAGGAAGGAGTTATTTGACTTGTTCAATGGATTATCCGTGTCCGCTCCTACTTCGAATCGGGATAGATCTGCGCGTGCCTGACGGTCATTCACATCGTCTAATAGTACATTCCGACGCTTATAAGCTGGCTCACTTTCCATATTTGATATTAACTTAGGATCATCCAAACTCATCGTCAGATTTCGCCTCATATGATTACGTCGAGCTTGTTCCATTTGATGATGTTTCGTAGCTGGAGAGCTGCTATCATCCATGGAGACTCTTTCTTGTCTTGGAGCTGGTTGTGGGGTATAGTACTCTGTACTATGATTCATTTCTTCTATTGTACGACGTACGTCATCTTCTTCAAAAGAAACTACATTCTCTTCAACACCCTTATCATAGCCCATTGCAATTCCATTCTCTTCGCTTAAAGCGCGAGACTCATCCAAAGGAATTCTAATTTTTTCATCTTCTATCTTTTCTTCCACTACATGCGAAGTTCGGAACCCTGTTGCAATCAGTGTCACACTCAACTGCTCTCCCAGAGATTCATCGATACAACTGCCCCATATAAGATTCGTACCATAGCCCGCCTCTTCCTGAACATATTCCGTGATCTCCATCATCTCCTGACCTGTCACTTCATGTTTTCCAGAAGTAATATTCAGCAAGATATGCTGTGCACCTCTGATATCGTTATCTTCTAACAAAGGTGAATTCATTGCATCATTGATCGCCCTACGTGCTCTATCTTCTCCTTCAGCCATGGCATTACCCATGATGGCTACACCCGAGCCTCTCATTACTGTATTTACATCTTCGAAGTCAACATTGATCTGACCCCAAACCGTTATAATTTCAGCTATTCCTCTCGCCGCAGTAGTAAGTATATTATCCGCTTCCGCAAATGCCTCAGAAAGTCCGAGACCACCATGCATCTTGAATAATCTATCATTAGAAATCACAAGATAAGCGTCTACATTTTGTTTTAATTCCTCCAATCCCTCGATGGCAAATCTTTGTCTTCGCATTCCTTCGAATTTGAATGGAAGCGTTACAATTGCTACCGTAAGAATCCCCATATCCTTGGCTGCTTTTGCCACTATTGGCGCTGCTCCTGTGCCTGTTCCACCACCCATTCCAGCAGTTACAAATACCATCTTCGTACCATCATTCAAAAAATCCTTAATCTGATCTACAGATTCGAGACAAGCTTGTCTACCAATCTCTGGTTTAGAGCCTGCTCCGCGACCTTCAGTTAGGTGAGGACCAAGTTGAATTGTCATTTCAACAGGGCTATTAGCAAGCGCTTGATTATCTGTATTACAGATTGCAAAATCTACACCTTTGATTCCATTTAAATACATATTGGCTACAGCGTTTCCACCACCACCGCCGACTCCAATAACTTTAATAATAGATCCCTGTCTTTTTTGGAAGTCAAATTCTAATGACATAGCTAATAATTTTAATAGTGATCGATTCCATCTAAATACTCGTTTTGGGTAAAGAACTAAAATAGAATCAGTACGTTTTCATCAATTAACAATATTTAAAAATCGGTATCTGGAGTGGCCTCAAAAAATTCTTTTGTAACTGTAAATATCTTCTTGTACCATCTTGAATCTTTTATCTCTGTAGCATGTTTTCGTGCTTCAGCCATCAATTCTCCTTCCGTAGTAGAAAGGTCAAATATGTGCTTCTCTTGCTCTACTTCTCTTTTTAATTCTTCATTATTGATAGCATGAATCAGCAGTCCTATTCCTGTGGCATAAATAGGACTGGCAAGTGCCGAACTATAACCATGAGCAAGATGTTCAATAGGCTGCCCTCTTCTACATGTCAGACCTGTTTCATATTCTGCAAGTAGATTTACATGTTTTAGTAATGACCCTCCTCCGGTTAATACTAACCCAGCAATCAATTTCTTTTCAAAACCTGAGCGCTTAATCTCCCAGTAGACATATGAAAATATCTCCTCCACTCGCGCCTGTATTATTCTTGCCAGATTCTTTTCTGACAATTCTTTATGCTCACGACCTTTGAATCCAGGGATCGTAATTATTCTATTATCGTATATTTCATCCGCCAAAGCAGAACCAAATTTTACTTTTAGTTTTTCAGCTTGATCGTGCATTACAGTGCACCCCTCTTGAATATCTTTGGTGATCACATGCCCTCCAAAAGGGATCACAGCAGTATGTCTAATTATACCATCTCTAAAAATAGTAATATCTGTTGTTCCACCTCCTATATCCACGAGCGCTACACCTGCCATCTTTTCTTCCTCTGAGAGTACCGCAGAAGATGAAGCAATAGGTTCAAGCGTCATATCCACAACGTTGAGGCCAACTTTTTCTACACAACGCATTATATTTCTAGAAGCTGAAATCTGACCTGTTATAATATGAAAGTTCGCCTCCAAACGCACACCCGACATTCCAATCGGATCAATAATATTCTGCTCATCATCAACGCAAAATTCCTGTGGAATAACGTGAAGAATTTTATCTCCCGGAGGCAAAACCAAGCGATACATATCATTGATCAGCTTATCAACATCCTCCTCATTTATCTCGGTATTAACATCACTACGAACTAACAAGCCCCTGTGATGTAAACTTTTAATATGCTGACCAGCAATACCTACATGAATATTCTTGAATTTCATTCCAGCATTACGTTCAGCTATTTCTATAGCCTCTTGAATAGCTTTGACAGTCTTATCAATATTGGATACTACACCACGAGATACTCCTTCAGATACGACAGTTCCCACCCCTATGATATCTATCTTGTCATATTCATTTTTGCAACCAGCGATGGCACATACTTTAGTAGTTCCGATATCAAGAGCTACGACAACTTCATCATAATGAGTACTAAATTCTTTGTTCATACCTTCATTTTTAAGGTGTTACGGGATTTCTACCAATCACTTGTTTACGATAAGAGATGTCTATTTCATCATACTTACCCCAAGAATTAGACTTGGCTACTTCTTTATAATAAACTTTCAAATTTCTCAATTTACCCTGCAAGTCATCAATATGATCCAATACAATCTTTTCCTCTCCGACTTTAGGTATCAGAATAATACGATCACCTTTTTCAAAATATACTTGCTCTACTAAGGCGCTTAAAAATTCATCCTTTCTTATTTGGTTGACTATAGTGAATGCTTTAAAAAGTTTACTCTTTGGCGAAATCAACTCGTTAGGTTTGAGGGATTCTATATGTCCAGTTACCACAGGAACTCTAACTGCTCTATATGAAGACTGCGCTACGAATTCACCAGTTTGATCAATATAAAATTGATCTCCCTGCTTATTCATCACTCGCATTATAGGCCTTCTCTGTACGATCTCTATATGTAAATTTTGTTGAACATCTATGAATACTTCAGCACTATAAATCCGTGTATCACTTCTAAGCATTTCTTCAATTTTTGCAATTTGTAGCTCATGGATAGGTTGCATTTTGATATCATTAGGCAATCCTTTCTCCACCATATGTCGAATATCCTTAGGAGTAATTAGATCTCTTATTCCATCTTCTTTATCAAGTTGTATCTTAATATCTGCTATAAACAAATCCTCTGTCCGCTGGATGGCTATTACCCATAGACTGACCATTGCTATTATGGCTCCCCATAACAGCAATTGCTTCAAAAATTCCTTTTGTTTTACGCTTATATTAAACATTAATACGTTACTCCTGCTTTGTCCTTTTGTTAAATAAAAATTCTAATTCATCCACTATTAATTCAGGGGCATTAGGTCTCGCCAATTTCTTTATTCTACTGATCAATTTATTTTTTACATCGTCGTCATCTAATATTCTTCTAATCTCTACGAATAATCTCTCATTCATTTCACTATCCTTCACCATCACCGCTGCACTTAGCTCTACTAGTGCTTTTGCATTTTTAGTTTGATGATCCTCAGCTACATTTGGCGAAGGAATTAAAATCGCAGGTTTTCCCAAAATCATTAATTCTGAGATTGTTAGCGCTCCAGCTCTGCATATTACAAGATCCGTTGCAGCATAAGCCACATCCATATCCTCTATAAATTCAACAAGCAAGACATCAGCTAACTTGGCGGTCTCACAATCTTTATAATCCCCGTAGTACGCTCCTCCACATTGCCAAATAACCTGTACATCTTCCCATTTTCTAATTTCATCCACCCCAGATCTCAAAGCCTCATTCATACTTTTCGCACCAAGACTACCACCGATAATCATAATAGTCTTCTTATTCCCCTCGAGCCCCAAAGCTATTCTGGCATCTGAATTTAGCATATTTCCTTTGTTCATAGCTCGCACAGGATTTCCAGTTAATACTACTTTAGGGCCTTTGAAATACTTAGACGAAGCATCATAAGCAGTACATACGGTATTCACACTTCGGCCCAATATTTTATTGGTTACCCCTGGATAAGAATTCTGCTCCTGAATTAGAGTAGGAATATTCATCTTACCTGCAGTCCAAAGCGCCGCACCGCTAGCAAATCCTCCAAACCCTGCAACCACATCCGGATTGAAATCTCGTATTATGGATCGCGCTCGAAAAATGCTACAAATCAGCTTGAATGGAAATGAAATATTCATAAATGTCAAACGCCTCTGAAATCCTGAAATCCAGAGTCCCTTTATCTTAAAGCCCGCTTTCGGTACTTTACTCATTTCCATTTTTCCTTTCGCACCTATAAAAAGTACTTCTGTAGATGGATTTCTTTTCTTCAATTCCTGAGCAACAGCTACTGCAGGAAATATGTGTCCTCCAGTTCCTCCACCGCTACATATTACGCGCATCCCTTTCTTCAATTTCACTCAATTCTACATGTTGTAATTGTGCTTCATCCACGTATCTACTAACACTTAATATTATTCCGAGTGAGATACAAGTAAACAATATTGAAGTGCCTCCCATTGATATTAAGGGCAACGTCAATCCCGTCGCTGGAACCAATTGTACAGATACTGCAATATTGGCGAAAGCCTGAATTACAATATTCAGACATAAGCCTAAGGCCAAAATAGCTCCGAATGCTTTAGGGCATCTCGTCACCAATCCGATACATCTCCACAGTAACCAAAAGTACATTCCTAAAATCGAAAACCCTCCTATCAATCCATACTCCTCACAAATAATAGAATAGATAAAATCAGCATAAGAGTATGGCAAGAAATTCCTTTGCAAGCTATTTCCAGGTCCTACACCAAAAAATCCCCCATTGGCAATTGCAATTTTTGATTGCTCAACCTGATAGCCTTCTCCTAAGAAAAATTGATCCATTCTTGTTTCCCAAGTTGCAATCCTTACAAATTCCGGGAATATCTTACCTACTGCTATAATTACAAGAAATCCAATAATACCCGCTAATATCAAAATCACGATATACTTCATCGAAACGCGACCAACAAACATCATGATTAAGCATGTTAAAAACAACAATGCCGCAGTCGAAAGATCTGCGGGTGCTATTAACATACATACTAATGTTACTGGAATAATTATCGGTACAAATGTACTTTTGAAATCCTTGATATTATCTTGGCGCTTACTCAGCGACCGAGCAATATAAATGACGAGAGCCAATTTTGCGATATCTGAAGTCTGGATTGTTTTCCCTATCCAAGGAATTGTAATCCACCTCCTGGCTTCATTGACCTCAGTCCCAAAAGATATCGTATAAAGTAGTAATGGAATAGTTATAGCCAGAAGAACAGGGGCATATTTAGAATACTGCATATAATGAAAATTATAACAGATATAAGTCAACCCAAATCCAGCAGATATAAAGAACAACTGCTGTCCCAAATAATATTCCGTATTAAGGCCATTCTTGTACGCCTCACTTCCTACTGCACTATATACAGCAAGCAATGAAAACAACCCTAACAAAACCGTAATAACCCAGATGGCTCTGTCACCTCGAAGATCATTAAAAGCGTTAGTTATTGCATTCATGTTTACATCATTACTATTCCCTCCATCAATCCAATTATAAATGATGTTTTTCAAAGTAGTCTCGGGAATGACTACAAGCCGAATAAGAAATCTTAAAATCTCCTACCAGACATTTTTGTTTCAATTATGGTTTATGACGATATACAGAATATATCAAAATCGAAATCTTCATCTCGACTTTTATTATTCACCTCAGGTCTTCAGTATTTATACTATCGAACCTTTAGTGTTATTATAGTTAAGATAGCAAGCAGTATACCTACTATCCAGAATCTTGTTACAATCTTTGCTTCTGGAATACCCATCTTTTGATAATGATGATGAATAGGAGACATTCTAAATATCCTCCTACCTTCTCCATACCTCTTCTTTGTATACTTAAAATAAGAAACTTGCAATGTGACAGAAACTGTCTCAATTACAAACACTCCGCATACTATAGGAATCAATAACTCTTTCCGAAGTAATATCGCTAAGGTGGCTATTATTCCACCTAAAGCAAGACTACCCGTATCACCCATAAATACTTGAGCGGGAAAAGAATTATACCAAAGAAATCCTATGCAGGCACCTATCAAACTTGCCGAGAAAATCACCAGTTCTTGGGACTGTGGCAGATATAAGATATTCAAATATTCTGCAAATTGTGAATTACTCGATAGATAAGCGATTACTGCAAACGTAGTTGCTATTATAGCTGAAATACCAGCGGCTAGACCATCAATCCCATCGGTGAGATTGGCAGCATTAGAAACTGCAACAATTATAAATATTATAAAAGGTATAAAGAGAATCCAATAAAATGTATCTCTATTGTCTTTCATAAAGAACAATAGATTGCGATAATTCATATCACCTTTTTTAAGAAAAGGAACATTAGTAAGACCTGTCTTTACGTAAGCGTATTTGACAATTCTATTATTCTCCTTATCTTCTAATTCAAGAACTTTTGTTATAGGATAAGATTTGGCAATTGCCTCTTCGTAAGGAACTCTTACGACGATATCACTATGCCAAAACATGACTCCTCCTACTAAAATACCAAGCCCTATCTGACCTAATACTTTAAACTTAGCCTCCAGTCCCGCCTTATTTTTCTTGAATACTTTAATATAATCATCAATAGCTCCTACCATTCCCATCCAGATGGTGGATAATAATAAAAGCCTTATATAAATACTCTCGAGTTTAGAAAATAATAAACATGGGATTATAATTGCCAGAATTATAATGATTCCACCCATAGTAGGCGTACCAGTTTTTTCCTTCTGACCATCTAAACCGAGATCTCTTACGGATTCTCCGATTTGCAAAGATTTCAAAGAACTTATAATGCGATTACCCCAGAGGATCGAAACGATCAACGCGACGACCAATGCCATCCCTGCCCTAAAACTCACATACTTATATAGACCGACCAATGGCCAGTCATAGTTGTTATCTAAAAATTCAAATAAATAGTACAGCATTCACAATTGGCACTAATATTGTTCTAATTGTCATATAGGATGATAAAAAAGCAGTGGCTCTGAATCTTTATTCAGCACACCACTGCAACTGTTAAAACCAACCTGAGAATGATAATAGAACCTACTCTTATATATCTTTCGATAAAATATCTTTCACGATTTCTTGGTCACTAAAGAAGAACCTCTCGCCTTTTATTTCTTGATATTCCTCATGCCCTTTTCCGGCAATTAGAATTATTGTTTCCTTATTTGCTAATGCGATAGCAGTTTGTATGGCAGATCTTCTATCTACTATTTGTAATATTTTACGCCCCTCTCCTTCTTCAAGACCCGCAAGCATATCTTTTATAATACGTTGTGGATCTTCAGATCTGGGATTATCAGACGTCAATATCACTCGATCACTTTCACTCATCGCTACTTTACACATAATAGGACGCTTCGATGTATCTCTATCTCCGCCACAGCCAACGACAGTTATAATCTCCGCCCTCTTCGACATACCTCTTATTGTCTTCAACACATTGCTTAGTGCATCGGGAGTATGAGCATAATCGACAATTACACGTGGTGATTCAGCCACCACTTCCATCCTTCCTTTCACTTCTCTCAAAGCACTAAGTGTAATTAGCAACTTGTCCGTATCCGAATCCACTAATAATCGAGCTACACTATAAACTGCTAGCAGATTATAAACATTGAATTTTCCTACAAGTCGCGTCATGAACTTATGCCCATCAAATTCCACATATGTACCAACCTCTTCCGAACTCAACACCTTCCCTTTGAAGTCTGTTAATCTGCGAAGACTGTATCCATATTTATGCCCTTTCGTATGCTCCAACATTACACGACCGTTCTTATCGTCTTCATTAGTCAATGCAAATGCACTATTAGGTAATAATGAAAAGAATGATTGCTTTGCCTTTATGTAAGCCGCAAATGTTTTATGATAATCAAGGTGATCATGGGTAATATTTGTAAACACTCCACCTGCATATTGAATTTCTGCGATACGCAATTGATCAACAGCATGTGAACTTACTTCCATAAAAACATGACTACATCCAGCATCTACCATTTCACTCAATATCCGATGCATAGAAATTACATCTGGAGTTGTAAGACTTGATGGTAAGCGCTCTTCTCTAACCAATATTTCAATAGTTGATACAAGACCAACTTTGTAACCTAATTCTTTAAATAGGTTGTATAGTAATGTTGTGATCGTGGTTTTTCCATTTGTCCCCGTCACACCAACACATTTCAATTTTGCAGAAGGATGGTCGTAGAAATTAGCTGCAACTTTTGCAACTTCTTCACGCCCATGCTTCACTTTCAAATATGTAATTTCAGGAAGTATTTCTTCTGGCCAATCTTGACAGAGTATTGCCGAAGCACCATTCTCGATGGCTTGAGATATAAACTTATGTCCATCCGTAGCATTTCCTTTTAATGCCACAAATAATTCATCTCTCTTTACTTGCCGAGAATCCAATTGCAATTCCGCAATTCGCAATTGATCACTTCCCATTATTTCATATGAACTTACTCCTTTGAGTAAGTCGGATAAGATCTTTTTCATTTTTCCTAATTGAGATAAATTGTTATCTCCTTTTTTCCAACTGTCGCCCCTGGCTTTAAGGATTGTCTACTCACTTTACCAAATCCATCAGCATTCACTTTCATTCCTAAATTTTCCAGCACATAAACAGCATCTCTCAACCCCATCCCCTTTAGGTCTGGCACCGTATTGGTACTTATTTTTGCTTTTCCATTTAACACCTCACCCTCTTCTCCTGATTGACCCTTTATCCATCGACCCGCTTTTATATATCTAATTTTCAAGTCGCCAAAAAGCTTCGAATAATCATCAGCATAGCCATACACCTTACCTTTATAATCTCCTTTGAAATCATCGGGTGTAATACTCGCCAAGCTTGTATCATGCTTTATGGCATGGCACCAATCCACTATTCTTTTGAAAATCGGTCCAGCTACACGATTACCATAATACATCTCTCCTCTCAACCCAAACACAACCACTATCATCGAATACTTAGGATTCTCAGCTGGCCAATAGCCTGCAAATGAAGCGTTGTATTTTGGATCATCTGTTCCGTAATCCACCTTTGTAGTTCCTGTCTTTCCAGCGAACTTATAGTTTTTCGACTTCAAATTAATTCCTGTTCCTCTTTCAACCACACCCTCTAACATTACTTGCAACTCTCTAATGTTTTCAGGTTTTGCAATTGATTCTTTGCTTACCCTCGGAGCAAAAGACTTCTCTACTCCTCCATCCGATATTATCGATTTTACAAGTTGCGCCTCCATCAACTTTCCGTTATTAGCAATGGCGTTATAAAATTTCAATACTTGCAAAGGGGTCATCTCCATCTCATAACCATGAGCCATCCATGGAATAGTAGTATTGTACCATTCTTTTTTATTTTTCTTTGGATCTTTAATTAGAGGCTTTCTTTCTCCTTCTAATTCAATTCCAGACAAATCAGTTAAACCGAATTGCTTTAATCGAGCCACATAATGGGACCATTTTTTTGTCTTGTTGTAGGCCTCGTCCATTGCACTGGCGATTCCAACATTAGAAGATTTTTCAAAAGCTTCTTTAAGTGTAGCGTGTGATACTCCATGATTCCCAGAATCGTGCATTTTCAGTCCATAGAAATTCTTCATACCTCTACTAAAATCAACAATCGTTTCACTATCTGCATAACCATCTTCCAGCAAAGCAAGTACACTCGCTGCCTTCATGGTACTTCCAGGTTCAGACCTATCCGCAACTGCAAAGTTGTGAAACTCTCCTAACGCCCCATATTTACTTCTTGACAGATTAGAAATTGCTTTTATTTCTCCTGTAGCAACCTCCATTAATATTGCTGTGCCTCCTTCACCATCATGCTCCTCAATTCCTCTGAGTAATTCATTATGAACTATATCTTGAATATTGATATCAATTGTAGTTACAATATCCTTTCCTTTAACAATCTCATAATCAGTAGGGTCCTGAACAGGCATGTAGTCATTTTCAGAAATCCTCTTCATCAGCACATTCTTCACATCGCCTCGTAAAAGACGATTAAAACTATGCTCCAGCCCTACCCTATGTTTTTCCCGATCTACACCAATAGTTCTTGCAGCAAGATTTCGATATGGGCGCTCGCGCTCATAACTAATATTCTTAATCAAACCGCCTTTATATTTACCCAATTCAAACAAAGGCAGATTCTTTAAGATCTGCATGCCATCATGGCCTACGTGCTTTGCAATTAGAATATATCTATTATTCTTGCCTCTTGCATTCACTATATAATCCTTCCACTCACGAGCGGTTTTACGATCATCATATTTAGCCAAGCCATTAGCAAGACCATTTATATATTTCGCAAAATTCGCTTTGATTGGGACCACTGGATCCATCCGTATTTCAAAGAACTCCACAGATGTAGCCAATAAATTTTGACCATCATCAGCATATATATTACCCCTCTGAGTATCCAGAGGACGATATACCATACTTCTTGATTCTATCTTAGCTCGCCACTCGTCGCCTTCGATTACAGAAATTTTTATAATCCTGTAACCGATGAGGAGCACTAAGAGAAAGAAGACAAACAGCACCGAGTAAACTCGATACAACAACTCATTCTTCCTTCCATTATCAGGCATCCGTTTTTTCTATTTTCTTCGGAATATGAATTTCATTTTCCATATCCACACCTTTCACCTCTTTAGCTACCTGATAGAGCGTACCATTGTACTGACTCTTTTGCTTTACAGAAATAAACTCCCTCCTTAAGGCCTCTATATCTTTATGTT
The DNA here is from genome assembly GCA_047634015.1 of Saprospiraceae bacterium. Classification (GTDB taxonomy): domain Bacteria; phylum Bacteroidota; class Bacteroidia; order Chitinophagales; family Saprospiraceae; genus JAJRXG01. The sequence goes on along the minus strand of JBLIDB010000030.1, from coordinate 10,593 downwards.
TTTGATTAATCTTTCTAATCTTTTTTTCTGCACTATGTACAGTTGCTATATGACAGAGCACCAACAGACAGACGAGACCTATATAAGGCACCCAGTCATAAAGTTTAGTTCCTTTGGATTGCTTAGCCATTTCTTATATTTTCTCAGTAACACGTAGTTTTGCACTTGCCGCGCGACTGTTTATTTTTATTTCCTCTTGCGATGGAATTACCGGTTTCCTTGTAATCGATTTATACTTTTCAACCGCTCTTCCATAGTTATCATACTCCATCACATTCTTTCCAGAACCTGATCGCATATATTGCTTCACTATCTTATCTTCCAAAGAATGATAAGACATAACAACCATCCTACCTCCACTTGCCAACAGCTCCAAACCTTCACCCATAAACCTTCTCAAAACCCCCATCTCATCATTCACCTCAATGCGCAATGCTTGAAAGACTTGCGAAGCATACTTCTGTCTATCCCCTCGATATATCTTATCTACTATTCGCAAGAGATCTGAAGTTTTTACAATCCTCTCATCTCTTCTTATTTCGACAATTACTTTAGCTAGGGTTTTTGCATTTCTTATTTCTCCGTACTCCGAAAAAATCCGTTGCAACTCTGCTTGACTATAACTAATTAGAATATCCTGCGCCGTTGTCAAGGCGGAAGTATTCATCCTCATGTCAAGAGCTGCATCAAAACGGTAAGAAAATCCCCTTTCAGCTTCATTGAAATGAAAAGAAGAAACACCCAAATCCGCCAAAATCCCCTGAACTGATTCAAGACCGTAATAAGCCATAAAGTGCTTTAAAAATCTAAAGTTCCCATGTACCATTACAAATCGCTCGTCATCGATTGCATTTTCTAAAGCTTGTTCATCCTGGTCAAATCCGAAAAGTCGCCCTTTGGCAGTCAATCGGTTTAAAATCTCTTTGGAATGACCTCCTCCACCAAATGTTACATCTATATATACCCCATCAGGATTTACAATCAATGCATCCAAGCACTCTTTTAAAAGTACAGGTATATGGTATTTTGAATTATCCATTTACAAGTTGCCTTCTGTATTGCCCCCAAAAACTTGATTGGCAATAATGGAGAATTCTTCGGGCTCTTGATCTGTCATTTCTTCGTATTTATCTTTAGCCCAGATTTCAATCTGATCCAGATAAGCAAAAAGAACCAAGTCCTTTTGAATTCCAGCAAACTCTACCAACCCCTTGGGAAGCAAGATCCGGTCCGCACTATCTAACTGCAATTCTGTAGCTCCTCTATAGAAGTATCGAATCACTTGCCGATGTTGCGTATTGTAAATGTTCAGTTGATTTATTTCATTCGTTTTACGCTCCCAAACTTCTTTAGGATACATTATCAGATGCTTTTCAAACCCTCTATTTACAGTGAATGACGCTTTGCTTCCGCCTAATTGGCGAACCAGTCCAGAAGGAAGCCTTACTCGGCCCTTTGAATCTATCTTACAATCGTATTCTCCAGTCATTTAAGCACTTTTAGTGCATCTGTTGAAACAAAAGTAATATCAATTCCCACATATTCCCACATTTAAACACATAATTTGTTTTTTAAATGTGTAAAATTCTAATATGTAGGGATTTATAAGCAAGCTGTTTATATATTATCAACGGAACTATTATGTAATTTCTTTGAAAGGGCACACAAGTACTTATAAGCAGAAGAGCACTGCAACAGGTTGGTTATACGTAGAATACGTATTAGCGGCAAATATAATGTGTTTTCTTCCGATAGACAAGCGTAAACAAAGTATTCATCCTATTTTAAAGAATTTCAAGTGATAGTTCACTTACCCAAGAACATGGGGTTTAGATTTATCTACCCAAACGAATCATTATAAAAAAACATTCTAATGGATAGAAGCAATAGCAGTCATATGCCTATAATTCTATTTATTACGCGTAATACCTACTAAACGATTACAAGGGCAGTTGAAAATATAGACGGTAGAGACTAATAGAATACGGATGGTAAAAGAATTATGCGGGTTTATGAACGGCGGAATTGGTAACCATCTTTAACAGCGATAAGCGCTACACTCTTGGTTCGACCATACTCATTCAACTATAAAAATCCGTCCGTGGATTCAAGTTCAAATTTCTACTATTCAGCTTGCAGTTATTCTCAATAAAGAGACCAGTATTAAAATCACGTCTTAGAAAAAGATATGAAGAATAGCATCGAGCGCTATGAATTACGCTTGTAATACTGAAGAACATTGCGCTTCTTCAACTTTAGGACTCCGTTGACTGCTTCTGAGATGATACTAATATTCATTTTAGAAACACCCAATTCTCTATCCTTAAATAATATCGGAACTTCTTCAATCACAAACCCTAATTTATAAGCGACGTACTTCATCTCTATTTGAAAGGCATATCCCGTAAATTCAATTTTTGTCAAATCTATCGTATTAAGAACTTCCTTTCTATAGCATATGAATCCAGCTGTAGGATCTTGAACGGGCATAGAGGTAAATAATTTGACATAATAAGAGCCTCCTTTGGATATAAACCTTCGGAACCACGACCAATTCTGAGTCCCCCCTCCTTTGACATATCTACTACCTACGGCCATTCCAGCACCGTCAATACATGCTTGCCGTAATCGAACCAAGTCCTGCGGATTATGGCTAAAATCCGCATCCATCTCATTAATAAAATCGTAATTATTCTCAAGACCAAAATTAAAACCAACTATATAAGCTGTTCCAAGTCCTAATTTCCCACTTCGTCTTTTTATATGAATTCTACCGCCTATAGCAGGATCTTCTTGCATTCCCAGTACTATAGCCGCAGTTCCGTCTGGAGAACCATCGTCAACAACGAGTACCTCTGTGAATTCCAATTGAAGGACGGCTTTAATGATCGCACTTATATTTTCGCGTTCATTATAGGTTGGAATAATTACAAGATGCTTCAAGACTTCAAAAATTAATTTACCACGAGTTCAAGTTCACAAATCAATACTTCTGAGAAATCATCAAAAGCATATAAATGTAAAATTAGCAATTTTATATATATTGAAAACTTTAATATATATAAAAATATAATTTTGCCCCCATTCTCAATTAATACATCTTGGTCTCAAATACCATTTGGTAGATTCTTTCTACAATATCTTCCACTTGTGGCTTAGCATAATAATCTCCATCAGAACCATATGGGGTTCTATGTTCTTGAGCACTCATGGTTTCTGGAGGACCATCTAATAATTTAAAAGCCCCTTGTTCTTCTATAACTTGTTGCATCATATAAGCAGATGCCCCACCTGGTACGTCCTCATCCAAAAACAACACTTTACTTGTCTTCTTAATAGAACCGGATATAATATGCTCTAAATCAAATGGTAATAATGTCTGAACATCTACAACTTCTACTGCAATTCCAAAATCCCTAACTATATCAGCTGCATCTAAAGCGTATTTCACACAACTACCATAAGTCACCAAAGTTAAATGTTCTCCCTGTAGCACTATTTCAGGCATGCCCAATGCAACATTAAACTCACCAAGGTTACTGGGAATAGCCTCTTTTAACCGGTACCCATTAAGACATTCTACCATGATGCCCGGGTCATTTCCATGTAATAAAGTATTGTACATTCCTGCTGCCTGTGTCATATTACGTGGCACACAAATATGAATCCCTCTCAACGAATGAATCATCATACCCAAAGGAGAGCCAGAATGCCATATACCCTCTAATCTATGCCCTCTCGTTCTAATAATCATCGGCACTTGTTGCTGACCATTACTTCTGTATCGAAGCGTAGCAACATCATCTGTAAGAAAAGGAAGCGCATAAACGAGATAATCCAAATACTGGATTTCAGCGATCGGTCTTAACCCTCGCATCGCCATTCCTGCTCCTTGTCCTAAGATCGTCCATTCCCTAATACCAGTGTCAAATACGCGTTCCTTCCCATATTTTTTCTGAAGATCTGCCATCCCTTGATTGACATCTCCTATAACCCCTACATCTTCGCCAAAAGCATATAAGTTATCATGAACACTGAATGCATAGTCAAAATATTTATTGATCAATTGATACCCATTCACCAACTCAGGATCAGCATCGTATTCAGGATGAATGACGGGAATGTTTAAAGATGAATGTATCCCTGTGGCCAATAAATCTGTTCCATAATGCTCCTTTAATTCTAGTTGAACCCGTTCAACAAAATCTGTTAACTCCTTATTAATTGGAATCTCCTCACTGTGAAGAAGATATATAATACGTTTTGCAAGTTGAAGTATCTCACTTTTCGCAGGAAATACCATTTGTTTTAATTGGGATTCCGCTTCTTTAATTTTAGTCGCTACGCTTGCAAAGCTTATTTGACTTAGAATTCCAGAGAATTCATTCCGCAAAATTTCTTTAGGTGCTTGATATTTGTCCCATGCCTTATGCTTTCGCTCCCTCACATAAGTTCGAGCTTCTCTCTGCATTTCAGTTATCACAGTACTCGAGATAAGATCATTGCACAGCATCCATTTTTCCATCTGCCGAATACAATCGAATTCATGCTCCCATTGCAATCGCTCTTTCGACTTATATCTCTCGTGAGAACCTGAAGTACTATGACCTTGTTGCTGAGTGAGGTTTTTGACATGAACAACCGCTGGAATATGTTTTTTTCTGGCTTTCTTAGTAGCTCTTTCGAAAGCTATACAGAGTTCAGGATAATCATACCCATCAACTGTATATAGATTTATGCCATTTGTATCTCCTTCTTTTAGAAATCCTTCCAGCGCTCTACTTATAGATCCTTTGGTAGTCTGTAAATCTGTGGGTACCGAAATTCCGTACCCATCATCCCAAACAGCGATCACGAGAGGAATTTCTTCCACAGATGCCGCATTCACAGTTTCCCAAAAAACTCCTTCACTCGTACTCGCATCACCTATTGTACAAAAGCAGACTTCATTCCCGTTTTTGGAAAAACCCGTATCAATTTCTTTACTGTTCTTGGCTCTATATACCTTCGAAGCATACGCCAGTCCCATAGCTCGGCCCATTTGACCCGCTGTACAGGATATTCCAGAACTTATATTATATCGATCTTGCTGATTGATCCAATCGCCTTCCTTATTAATAAAAGGCGTAGCAAAATGCCCGGTCATTTGCCTACCTCCAGAGTAGGGATCATTTTCAGTATCCCCATACATTTGGGCTAAGAAATCCTCGACACTCGTCAACCCAAGAGCCATCATAAGGGTCTGATCCCTATAATACCCCGCTCTATAGTCTCCAACTCTAAAGACTTTTGCCATTGCAATTTGCGGTAACTCCTTGCCATCTCCGAATACTCCGAACTTTGCTTTCCCTGTAAGAACTTCTCTCCTACCCTGAAGACTTAACTCACGACTTACTAAGGCTAGCCAATAATCTTCCACTACAGTCTGTCCATATGACGGCTTTTTCCCTTTCTTTTTTGACAACATGTCACTTATGAAGGGAGCTTCAAAGGAAGAAGGTAGTGCCATACGATTGGTTTATTAAGCCACAAAAGTAAGGGGTTTTTTCACTATTTACCTAAGATTATTTTAAATCACTTTATGAATTCATCCTATAAAATCTCACTTTCCGATAAGTTAACATTTGAATAACAGCATTTTCAGACCTGAATCCCACATATCATTGTGACTTTCTATACTTTCGTAATCCTAAGCGATATACATATAAGTCACTTTTTTTAATGATCTTTGCAATATTATTTGATTTAGAATAACAGAAATAACTTTTAAAAAATGAAAATTTTCAACCTCATCTTCGTTTTGTTTTTAGGATTTGCCATCGGAAGCGTTAGTGCTCAGATAGAATCTGCCAAATCAGAAATACCTGCTTCAGGTCCTGTAATGGAATTTGTTGAAATGGTCGTAGACTATGGAGCAATAGAGCAGCATTCAGATCCTTTAAGAATTGCTAAGTTCACAAATACAGGTACTGAACCTTTAGTAATAAAGAATGCAAGAGGTAGTTGTGGTTGCACAGTACCTACTTATCCAAAGCAACCAATTATGCCTGGAGAGAGTGCAGAGGTTGAAATTAGATATGACACTAAGCGTATTGGCAAGATAAATAAGACTGTTACGATCACTACTAATGAAGTAGGAGATCCTAAAGTGCTTAAAGTAATCGGACAAATCACTAAAGCTCCTGAAGATGCAGGTGTTCCTGCTGCAAAGAATTCTTTGATCAAGGGATCTTAAGGAGTAGTACAAAAAAATATTATTGAAGCCGAAAACAATTTGATTGTTTTCGGCTTCTTTATGTTATCTACGAATCTAATATCTTCAAAACATCTATGATTATTCTACTATCTCCTGCAAAATCATTAAATCTCAACCCTATTGAGTATAGTAAGAATACTTCTCCGCTGCATAAGTCAGAGATAAAAGAACTCATCTCGATAATGAAAACTTACGATTCTGAAGGACTTGGAGATTTGATGCACATAAGCAAAAAACTCGCAGATGAAAATTTAAATAGGTTTAGCAATTTTAAGTCTCGTCATACTGGGAAAAACTCGAAGCAAGCAGTCTTTACCTTTGACGGAGATGTATATAGAGGATTGAACGCTCAGGAATGGACTGAGGAGGATCTCACCTACGCTCAAGATCATTTACGTATTCTATCCGGCCTATATGGAGTTTTAAGACCTTTAGATCTTATTCAGGCATATAGACTGGAAATGGGTTCAAGTATTACAACTAATGCTGGTAAGGGACTCTATAAATATTGGGGAAGCAAAATCAGCAAGCACTTAAATGGTGCATTGAGATCTCATGGAAACAAGACTATTTTAAATCTTGCTAGCAATGAATATTTCAAAGCAGTAGATTTAAAAACGCTTAAATCAGATATTCTAAATATCAACTTTAAGGAATACCGCAACGGCAAGGTTACGTTTGTTTCTTTTTCTGCAAAAGTTGCAAGAGGCCTTATGGCCAATTACATTATGAAAAATCGAATTGAGGACATTGAAGAAATCAAGGGCTTTAATGTTGAAAATTATCGATTTGATATGGACCTTTCAAAAGAAGGAGAGTTAATCTTTTCGCGTTAGCATGTCGCAGCTATTACTGGTAATCCGACCATTTCTCTCCTTTATCTATGTAAGAAGCACTTCCCTCTAATTCTGGCACTATTCTGGAATGAATAAACATAACTTGTGCCTATGTTATCAGATGAATTATATCAATATGCGAAAAAACGAGTCTCTAAGAGACGGAAGTTTTATAGTCATGTAATTATGTGGCTCGTTATGAGCGTATTTTTTATTCTGATAAACCTTTCCACTACGGATTATTTCTGGGCGATTTTCCCAATCTTATTTTGGGGCATAGCAGTAGCTTTCCATGGCATTCGTGTATTTTCTTCTGAATGGGAAGACGACGAGGTGGACCGTGAATATGAAAAACTTCATAAAAGAAGAGGATTTACCTCTAGTCATGAGGAGGATTTGGATGGTGCCAGCGCCGTTAACGATATCTCTGATAAAGATTTCGTATAAGTCCGTTTGGGCGACATAAAACCATTTTTTTGCTTCCTTGCAATCTTGATTACCTTTATCCTCTGGTATCTTAGTATAATAATCCATACACGCTATTGGAAGCTAATCAACGAAGTCCTCGAGAAATTCTTCATGAAGTAATATTTGAAGCAGATACGCCTAAAGGCAAACGCTTCGATATTATCCTTCTTATAATGATTGTACTCAGTGTAATAGCCGTAGCTGTTGAGACAATCCCTAATATTTCAGAAAGCGCAAAAGACTTCTTACATTTATTAGAATGGGTATTTACTGTCTTTTTCACAATAGAATATATTCTCCGACTTTATACCGTAATCAAACCTTTGAAATATGCCAGGAGCTTCTATGGTATCATTGATTTATTAGCAATCCTCCCCGCGTATTTGAGTCTTATATTAGCAGGAACACATTCTCTGGTAGTTATTAGAGCTATTCGCCTACTTAGAGTTTTTAGGATTTTCAAAATGGCAAGTTTCCTAAGTCAGGGAGATATTATCATAAAATCACTTAAATCTTCATTGGCTAAAATCGCCGTATTCCTATATTTTGTTATTCTCATGGTATGCATATTTGGCGCTATTATGTATCTCGTTGAGGGTGGAACAAATCCAAGTTTTGATAGTATACCTAGAAGTATTTATTGGTCTATTGTAACGCTTACTACTGTAGGATATGGAGATATTGTGCCTACTACAGTATTCGGGCAATTCCTCTCATCCATCCTAATGATAGTTGGATATGCAGTGATAGCGGTACCTACAGGTATTGTCTCTTCTGAATTAATCAAAGGATCTAATAACCCAAGTGCCCTAAACACTCAGAGCTGTCGCTACTGCTCCCATGAGGGTCATGATGACGATGCTGAATATTGTAAGTTTTGTGGTGAAGTTCTCAATGAAGAAGAGGATGATTAATATGTGTTGAGCTCTTACCTCAATACACTATATACTTCTACCATCTTATTAAAGCACTTCCCCATGTAAACCCACTACCGAATGCAGCCAAGCAGACCAAATCTCCTTCTTTTACTTTTCCCAAATCGCGTGCTTCTGAAAGGGCGATAGGAATTGATGCCGCGGTAGTGTTTCCGTACTTATCAATATTGTTGTAAACCTGATCATCAGACAAGCCTAACATACGCTGGACGAATTGAGAGATTCGTAGATTGGCTTGGTGTGGGATGAGCATGTCCAAATCAGTGGCTTTATAGCCTGTCTTTTTCAACGCTTCATTTATTACAGCAGGAAATTTCTGCACCGCTGTCTTAAAGACTAATGGTCCATTCATATGTGGATAGGTTAGATTATTATCCAGCATTTTCTGTGTTATATAAATCCCTCCAGGTTCACCCTTATCTGGAAATCCAAACTGTTCTTCGCCAAGATGATATCCTCCATGAGACCCTGGCGTAATCATGGCCAGCTCCTCAGCATTGGTACCATTTGCATGCAAATGAGTTGTTAGGATTCCTTGAGTATTATCTTCTGTAGGCTGCAAGACCACTGCTCCTGCCCCATCGCCAAAAATAACCGTTACGTTTCTACCTCTAGTACTGAAATCTAAACCCATTGAATGCATCTCTGATCCAATTAATAGGACATTTTTATACATACCCGTCTTCACAAACTGATCTGCTACTGACAATCCATAGATAAATCCAGAACATTGATTGCGAATATCAAGCGCTCCTACTTCCACATCTGTGATCCCTAATTCTCGCTGTACTAATACGCCACAACCAGGGAAGAAATAATCTGGGCTTAATGTGGCGAAAATGATAAAATCCACATCTTCCTTTGCAATCCCAGCATCAGCTATCGCCTTTTCGGCAGCACGTGCTCCCATTGTGGTAGTGGTTTCTTTATGTTTAGTTGCATAATAGCGTTGCTTTATACCTGTTCTTTCTTGAATCCACTCGTCAGAAGTATCCATATACTTGGCCAAGTCATCGTTTGTCATGACATTTTCCGGTACATAATGTCCGATACCCGCTATTCTTGAATTAAACATAGTATTCTGTTTTTCGGTAAGATAGAAAAATCATAGAAGTGAATAGATTGATTAAACGATTGATCATTGAGAATGCTTCATCCAAGACCAAATATCGTAAATCAGTCTGAATTGTCATCTCGTCGAAAAAGTCAAAATATTTGCAAAATATCTTAACTTTTTATGTGTGTCATAACGTTTAAGGCATAATTACTTTAATTAATTATAAATACTGGATATGATAAGATTCATTTCTTTAAAGAATGAATTTTTTTTCAGTGAATTTGCGATTTTATGAACAATGTAATCTCAATTATTAAATACGCTTCCATTCTTCTCTTTTTGGGAGTATTAGCAAACAATAGTTACGGCCAGGGAGTAACGAAAGTATCCGGAAACGTATATGATAGAGTATCTGGTGATCCATTGGCTTTTGTCAATTTAATATTCAAAGGAACCTCGGTGGGTACAACTACTGATCTGGATGGATATTTTGAAATAGATTCCCGATTTGTATCCGATTCCCTATGTGCTTCATTTTTGGGCTTTGAAGAAAAATGCGTCTACATAGAGCCAGAATCTAAAAACCGTAAACTGAGATTTGATCTTGAACAAAAAACACTTCAACTAAAGAATGTAGTAATTGTAGCTCAGAAAGGTAAATACCGAAAAAAAGGAAATCCTGCCGTAGAATTGATGCGTAAAGTTATCGCCAATAAAGGTTCCAATAGGCTCGAAGGACAGGAGCACTACTCCTATGACAAGTATGAGAAAATCGAACTTGATCTCAATAATATCACCCAAGAATTCAGAGATAGGAAGCTCTTCAGAAATTTCGATTTGTTATGGAATTATCTTGATACCTCTGATGTAAATGGCAAGGTTTTCTTACCTATCTTCTTAAGAGAGATCAATAGTAAGGTATACTATAGGAAGAGTCCAGAAAGTCAAAAAGAATATAGAGAAGCTATCAAATCTACTGAGTTTTATGAAGGTATTGACGACCAAACTATAACTGATGCCATTGACTTTCTGTATCAGGAT
>JBLIDB010000029.1:0-30415 GCA_047634015.1 Saprospiraceae bacterium | reverse complement strand
TTTCGCTTAATAGTTTTCAATTTCTGTATTGATTTCATCCACTTGATCTTGTGAAAAGAACCCTTTCAATACTGAGTATCCCTCCTCATTAAATCTAAGCAGTGATTTTTGAGAAGCATTGTTGAGCCCACTCCGGAAAGTGAAGATCATGAGAAAATGGAAGATTTTGGATGATATTTTTATTTTTCGAACCTCGGTGATGCCTGAGCACCAGGGAGTTGAGAATAATGGAAATATCGCCAAAAGGGCCGTTTCCCGATATTATGACTTTCTGGAGTGGACTCATTGTTTAAATCTTTAAAAGCCTTCGCGTTTTCGATCTTTTTAGCGTTAGCAAAATTCTAAATCTTCTAATTCACTAAAATCTCTACTTTGGATTGGAGAATAATATTTCTTCTTAAGTCCATATTTCTGATACCGCGGGTATTTTGTTTAAGTCTATTTTTGTTAAATAGATTAAAGACAGCACAGCTGATTTTAAGCCTTTTTGCAAGATCTTTTAGTAAGCCTAACATAATTACGTTTTATAATTATGTTCTATATACTTTATAATACCTCTTCCAATACATCCCATACATTATCTCTTACTATATATTGCCCCTTAGCATTAGGATGCTTTGCATCTGCAAGATTCAGCGAGGGATCTCCTGCCACTCCTTCTAACAAAAAAGGAATTAACGAAGCCTTATAGTCTTTTGCGAGTTGGATGAAAATATTTGCAAATTGATCGGTATAGTCTTTACCCATGTTAGGAGGTGCTTGCATACCAGCAATTACTATCGGAATTCCTGAATGCTTTGCAATAACAGTATTTAAGATTGCTCTGAGATTTTTGTCTGTTTCAGTGAGATCTAACCCTCTCAATACATCATTAGCCCCAAGTTCGAGAACAAACACATCTATATTACTTCTCAATACCCAATCAATCCGTCCTTTACCTCCAGCACTGGTCTCTCCACTAAGTCCACCATTTACAACAGTGTAATCCAAACCAAGACTATCAATACGATCCTGAATCAAGGATGGAAATGACTCATCTTCATCCAATCCATAACCAGCTGTTAGGCTATCTCCAAAGAACAAAATGGCCTTCTTCCTACTGTTATCTTGTAGTTTAGTCGCTGTAGAAGGGGTATTTGTCTTTTCTTCTGCTATAGGAACAACAACTTCCTTAGTTGCGGGTTTATCTTTGCATCCAATTATCGGAATGAGACAAATCAGGAGTGGCAATAATATGTTGATTTTGAGTTGAAAATTATACAGAGAACTATTCATAGTAATGATTAAAAGAAATACGCAAAGGATACTGCAAGCAAATGATATATCCAAGACCTTTAAAAGTGGTGACCGAAATCTAACGGTATTATCAGATATAAATTTCACCATTCAAGAAGGAGAGAGTGTATCTATTGTCGGTCCCTCCGGAAGTGGAAAGACTACTTTATTGGGATTGTGTGCTGGACTTGATCGCCCTACCGAAGGACAAATGCACATCTACGACAAGGAAGTAAGTCAAATGGATGAAAATGCCAAAGCCGCCATCCGCAATGAATATGTGGGGTTTATATTTCAAAATTTTCAATTAATCCCTACTTTGACGGCTCTTGAGAATGTAATGATACCATTGGAATTGCAAGGAAAATCTACGGAAGCCAAAATCAAAGCCAAAGAATTATTAGACAGAGTAGGCCTGAAAGATAGAATGGGACATTACCCCTCGCAACTTTCTGGAGGAGAGCAACAAAGGGTCTCATTAGCGCGAGCATTTAGCAATACTCCCAAATTATTATTCGCAGATGAACCTACGGGAAATCTGGATGGTGAGACAGGAGCCAATGTAGAACAGCTTCTTTTTGATCTCAACAGAGAACAAGGAACGACTCTTATAATCGTCACCCATGATCTGGACCTCGCTCGAAGAACAAAGCGCATCATAAAGTTGAAATCTGGAAAGATTATCGAAGATATTCTAAATCAACCGGTAGTTTAAAATATGGCATCTACTAAATTCCTACTCAAAACTGCTTATCTCGATAGCCGAAAGGAAAGAGGCAAGCTCATGATGTTCATGGCCTCGATCATCCTTGGAATAGCGGCTCTTGTTGCTATAAATTCTTTTAATTACAATTTGGTCAAGGATATTGATAAGCAGTCGCTTTCTCTGTTAGGTGCTGATATTGTTATATCTGGAAATCATCCTATCCCGGAAACTCTAGCTATATATACCGATTCGCTGCAAGCGGAGGAAGCCTCACAGACTTCATTATTCTCCATGGCCTACATGGCTCAAAATGATCAATCGCAATTTGTAAACATCAAAGCATTAGAAGGAGGGTTTCCATTCTATGGGATTCTAAAAGCTTCTCCGCAATCCAGTAGTGAGACCTTTAGAACATCTCCTGCTGTACTTGTGGATGAAGGTATGATGCTACAATACGATCTGAATGTTGGCGATTCTATTAAAATAGGTCAACGCACCTTTGCTATTGCTGGTAAACTCCAAAGTGCTTTTGGCAGTGCAGGAGTGGGTAGTTCATTTGCACCAGCAATATATATGAGCAAGGAACATCTTGCATCTACTGAATTAGTCCAACCAGGAAGTCTCGTAGATTATGAGTACTACTATAAAGTCGACGAATCTTTGAATACGAGTGATTGGTGGGATTCGCATAATGAATCATTTCGTAGTGAAAGTATGCGAATTGAAACAGTGGAAGGTCGGAAACAAAGTTTGAATCGAGCCTTTTCAAGTTTGAATTATTTCTTAAATCTTGTTGCACTTGTTTCTCTTCTTCTGGGTTGTATTGGGGTTGCCAGCAGTGTCATGATCTATGTAAAAAGTAAGATGGCTTCCATCTCTGTTTTTAGATGCCTCGGTATGAGTGGCAATCAAGCTTTTCTAATTTACTTCATCCAAATATTTATTTTAGGCCTCTTAGGAGTATTATTAGGAGCCGCTTTAGGTAGCGCTATTCAAATGTATCTACCAGTAGTCCTTAGAGATTTCTTGCCTTATGAAGTCCAGATGGGATTTTCGCCCAAAGCATTTGTAGAGGGGGTAGTTATAGGTCTGGTAGTAACAACATTGTTTGCTACAGCACCATTATTGTCGATTCGAAAAGTAAGCCCCTTACGCACATTGCGTGTTACGGATGATGAAGATTCAAGTTTTGATCCGTTGCGTGTTTTAGTCGGTTTTGCTATAATACTATCACTTTTCTTATTTCTATGGCGCGTAACGGGATCTTGGAAAGATGGAGGAGGATTTACTATTGGCCTTTTGATAGCATTCCTAATTCTTATAGGTGTCACTAAAGTAATCATCTGGTCAGTTAGAAAGTTTTTTCCTCGTGGCTGGAGCTATGTCTTTAGACAAGGACTTTCCAATCTTTACAGACCTAACAATCAGACTCAAACCTTAATTATCTCTATAGGTCTTGGCACAGCCATTCTAACAATGCTCTTTATAATTCAAGGATTGATATTACAGAATGTCTCCTCTATGGATGCTGGGAATCAACCCAACATGATCCTCTATGGGATAGAAAAAGAACAAAAAATTGACATCGCAGAACTTACAAAGGAATTCGACCTCCCTGTGATACAACAAGTTCCGATCGTAACGATGAATCTCGAAGGTTGGAAAGGAAGAACTAAAAAAGAATGGATGGCTGATACGTCCAGATCTGCCAGCAGATGGGCCATAAATAGGGAAGCTCGTGTTACATTCAGAGATAGTCTTGCACCCGATGAGAAATTAATCAAAGGAACATATACTGGTTCCGTTGAGCAAGGAGATTCCATATGGGTTTCCCTATCTGAAAGATGGGCAAATGCAATGGACGTAGATCTTGGTGATGAGCTGGTATGGAATGTCCAAGGAGCGCGAATAAAAACTTATGTTGGAAGCTTTCGGGAGATTAGTTTTAATTCTATGTCTACGAGATTTTTTATCCTTTTCCCTACAGGAGTTCTTGAAGAGGCGCCACAATTTCAAGTCTTGGTTACTAAATCTCCAGACACAAAAACTACTGCCAAATATAGAAGTGCAGTAGTAAAAGCATTCCCTAATGTCTCTGTAGTAGACCTGGGAACAATTCTCTCTGCCTTAAGTGAGATTCTAAATAAGGTAAGTTACATCGTCAAATTCATGGCAGCCTTTAGCATATTCACAGGTCTTATTGTATTAATTTCTTCTTTACTACTGAGCAAGTATCAAAGAATTAAAGAAAGTGTATTACTCCGAACTATAGGGGCAAGTACTCGACAGATTCTTCTAATTAATGCTACAGAATATGCCATCTTAGGTGGGTTATCAGCAGCTACAGGAATTGTTCTTTCTTTAGTAGGAAGTTACTTTCTTGCTCGATATCAATTCGAATTAGATTTTAACATCCAGTGGTTGCCGATCATTATCGTCTTCTTCTTTGTGGTAATCGTTACTGTAACTATAGGCATGTTGAATAGTCGTGATGTTATAAACAAGTCTCCATTAGAAGTATTACGCAGAGAAATGTAGTTTTGATCTTTTTCTTAGCTTCATCTTAATCAATGGACGCTGCTCTAATTCTGACGTGTATTACTGCGACAATACTTCTTGCATTATTGCCGGGTGCAGATAGTGTATTTGTGCTTACTGAAAGTCTTGCCAATGGCCGAAAACAAGGAATTGCAATTTCATTTGGTCTTTATCTTGGAGTATTGGTACACACTACTGCTACTGCATTAGGTATTTCACCACAATTTCAAAATTCCAATACCGCCTTCATTGTATTAAAAATATTCGGGGCGGCTTATTTACTCTATTTAGCCTACATGCCGTGGAAAGATCGTGATAAGATGACAATAGAAAATTCTTTAAAGAACCCCAAACTATTTTGGAAACGAGTGAAAGTGGGTTTTTTATGAATGTATTAAATCCAAAGGTGACAATATTCTTTACTGCATTCTTACCACAATTTGTAACGCCGGATGGAATACCATATGTGTTACAACTAATTATCCTCGCAATAATATTTATGGTTTTGGCCTTCTTGGTAATGTCCAGTATTGCTATAATAGCCAGTTCATTAGGACAATTGATAGCGCATCCCGAATTCTGGAAATTACAAGGTGGATGAAAACAACTGTTCTGTCCTCTCTTGCTTTCCTACTCCTAATTGCGGAAAAATGAATAATTTATGTTAGAAGTACTCTATCAAGATGATCATTATATAGCAATCAATAAATCTCATGGATTACTCGTGCATAGGAGTTCTATTGCTACCAATACAGACGAATATGCCTTACAGAAACTGAGAGACCAAATCGGAAGGCGCGTAAACCCTGTACATAGATTAGATCGAAAAACATCTGGCGTCTTATTATTTGCTTATGATCAGGAAAGCACTAAAAGGTTACATGATTTATTTTCCAAGGGTGAGATAACAAAAAAATATCTCGCTATTGTTAGGGGACATTTCCCTGAGTATATTGAAATAGATTATGCACTAACCAATGATCGTGGCAAAAAACAAGAAGCCAGATCTATAATCACCAATATTCAACATACAGAGATTAATATCCCACTTGGTAAGTGGTCTACTTCAAGATATTCTTTAGTATTCGTACAACCCTTAACCGGACGGCAACATCAAATTAGAAAGCACTTAAGTCACCTCAATCATCCCATCATCGGAGATAGGCCTCATGGTTGTAATAAGCAAAATCGCCTATTCAAAGAGAAATGGAATATGATAAATATGATGTTATGTGCTACTTCCTTAACATTTCAACATCCCTATACCCAAAGAAAAATCAAAATTCAAGCTTCTGTCTCTGATACGTTTTCTCTGACAGCTAATTTATTAGGCATCAACGCCGCGTCCTTAGAACAATAAACAAGACTAATACAATACTGAGATCACTTAGAATCCTATTTCAAATGTTGTTAAGCCCGTATTCTCGTTAGATGCAAGTGAGAATACTGCATTATGATTAAGAAGTATATCTCTTGTAATTATAAGACCTATACCCTGCCCTGTAGGCTTCGTAGAAAAGAAAGGTGAGAACAACCGCTCTTTCACTTCTGGCGTTATTCCCGTACCATTATCAGAAATCACAATATGCGGAGAGGCTGTATACAAGTGCACTTGTATAATCCCAGCTTCTTCGATAGATTCTACTGCATTTTTAATAATATTCACAAGAACTTGCTGAATCTGAGTTGGGTCGCATGGGATCATAATTTGATCCCTTTTATACTTGAATAGGATTTCTACATTGTGATTCTGGGCCATTGGCCTCATGATTTCAATGACACCTTCCATCAATGAAAATAAATTGGTCGGAACTTTTACTGGAAGTGGCAATCTTATTACATCTGCGAATCGTTTCATGAATAGCGCTAAATCTTCATTTCTGTCTCTTGCCAAATTCAGCGCTTCTACATACTCGCCGTCGCCATCTTCAAATGCGAAATCCACCACTGATTGAAGAATTGAATTAACAGCTCCCATACTATTATTCACTTCATGAGCCATCATTCTAATTACCTTTCCATAAGCCGCCTTTTCATTTTCTAAAAGCTCTCGAGACAATTCTTCGATAAGAATATACTTCCTTTGAAACCCCTTGTGAATTATTTGATTGACCTGACATTTGAATTTTCGTATGCCATCAGGGCTTATAATTTTATTCTCACCTACATTAAGACTTCTAATTACAATGGACAAAGGATTAGAAACCTCCTCCATAGCGATCCCTATAACCTTAGATCTGATTTTTAATATTGATTTCGCCTTAGAATTAATTTCTGCAATCTTATCGTTATAATCCAGTATAATAATTCCCACTGGAGAAGCACTTATTAGATTCTCCAGAAAATAGGCCTGCTCTTGAGTACGCAAACCTTCATTGCGCAATTGATCCAGCATGGCATTATATACAGTAATGAGTTCGTTCATTTCTGAACTGTTCGTTTTCAAAAACTTCACGTTATAATCCCCATCCTTTATTGCATTAACTCCTGATCGCATTAGTTCCAATGGTTGGATAAGTGACTGATACACCTTGTAACTTATAATTAGGGACGCGATAATCCCGATCTCGGACAAAAGAAACATCCATTTTTGCTCCTTTAAATAATTATAAATTAAAAAAGTAAGCAGTAGATGCAATACAAAAATAAAAAGGGCATATTGATATTTGAGTCGCATGGCAGGCTAAGATAGGCTTTAGTTTATACCATATTTCTCCAATCTGCGATAAAGACTACTTCTCGTAATCCCGAGAGACCGAGAAGTCTTGCTAACGGATTGATTATGATAAGCGTATGCCTTGCGAACCATGTGCTCTTCCATTTCATCTAACGTAACCTTACCGATCTCAGGAGAGACTATTTTCCGGTTCTGATGTTTTTTGGCAAGCATATGTTCCTGGAAATCCTTAATCCCTAATACTCTTTTATCTGTGGAAAGCAAAGTTGTTCTTTCAACCAAATTGCGAAGTTGTCGGATATTCCCCGGATAGTCTTGACGAGATAACCATAGTATCGCTTCATCCTCAATTATGGGCTCTTCGAATTCATATAGCTCCGCTGTCCGCTTAACAAAATGATGTACCAATAATGGAATATCTTCTTCCCGCTCCGACAAGGATGGAATTCTAATATGAATCAAATTAATTCTATAATATAAGTCTTCCCGAAAAGTCTCTTGGGCCACCATCTGTTCCAGTGGCTTATGTGTAGCACTTATTACACGTACGTCTGTACGTTGTACTTTGCTAGAGCCCAAGACCTCATACGATTTTTCTTGGAGGACTCGAAGTAATTTGACTTGACTTGGAAGTGCCAGATCTCCAATTTCGTCTAAGAAAATCGTCCCACCATCTGCTACTGCAAATCTTCCTTTACGATCTATAGCCGCATCTGTAAATGCGCCCTTAATATGACCAAACATTTCACTTTCAAACAACGATGTTGAAATGCCTCCCAAATTGACCTTCACGAATTGTTGTTCGGATCTCTTACTTCGATTATGAATGGCTTCTGCTATGACTTCCTTTCCTGTTCCACTCTCCCCTGTTATTAGAATACTTGCATTCGTAGCGGCCACCCTATCGACAAGTGATAAAACCTTTAGGAATGAAGGACTTCTACCGATTATTGATGCATCTTTCAATTCCTGGCTTGAGACCTCATTCGCTGACATCTCTGATAATTCAAGCGCTGTCTTTATGGATGATAACATATGCTTATTATCCCATGGCTTAGTAAGAAAGTCTCGCGCCCCTTTTTTCATTCCTTCCACTGCCAATTGTAACGTACCCCATCCTGTCATTAGAATAACGGACATCCCTTGATGCTTATCCAATATCATATCGAGCATCTTCATTCCCTGCTTTCCAGAAGTATTAATGGTAAAATTCATATCCAGTAATATAAGGGCGGGATTGAAGATTTCAATCTCTTCCATTACCTCGGAAGGGTGATGAATACTCTTTGCAGTAAAAGAATTCTTACGAAGAAGGAGCTCAAGACTTTTGCAGACAGTCCTGTCGTCATCAACGATTAATATATGAGCTCCTTCTTTCAATTTATATTTTAAATTTTGTTTTAATCAATCCTATATGAAGATACTAATCTTCGTGTAGTGCAGTAGCAGGATGTATACGAGAGGCCTGCAAACTCGGATATAATGCACATAATGTAACAACTAAAAGAATAATCCCTGCACCATAAAATATCCCCCTATAGAATATAGAACTATTTGCATCTACCAAATCGAAGAAAACAACCTGTACAGCAAAAGCAATTCCGATTATTAGCGCTACTGCCGTGAGTAAGATTACTTCCAAAGTGAATTGCGTTGCTATAGAACCTCCAGATGCTCCAATTGCTCTCCTCAATCCTACTTCTGATCTTCTTTTAGAAATACTATAGGAAAGCACACCAAATAATCCTAATGCCACATTCAAACATAGAAATCCACACATACTTAGAAGCGCAACCATAGGAATCCAAGTTTCAAGATTAGTACGCTTTCTTAACGCCGGAGCATCTTGAATTACGAAACTCGAAGATTTCAATATATTCTTAACAGTGTTACTTATTTTCTCTTCAAATGCCACGTCCGCAGATGGATCTAACTTTAGATATGCATTCGTCATCCTATACTGATCCGTGACAGCGGGATTATAAAGCATTAGGATTCTATTTTCAGATTCCTCGAATTCCCCACCGTACTTATAAGCCTCCACAACTCCAATAATCTGACGATCTAACCCAGAGTACATTATTATGCTATCAATCATACTTTGTTCTGGATAGAAATTATCCATAAACTGCTTATTGGGAATAATCGGGGGATACGTTGCATTAAGGTCCGCCTCCGTAAATCCACGGCCTTCTATTATATTCATCCCATTGGTCTCTATAAAGTTATAATCTACCACACCATAGCATGCTTGGATATGATATCCATTGTCATCATTTCCATGACACCAATTACTTCCTCCAAAAGGTGTAACATCATGTGAAAATGCAACCTCCTCAACTAGTTCAAGATCTTGCAATTCTGTGCGCATTCGTTCTATAGTTTCAATACGCTGTAAAGAATCTAATTCTTCTAAGTCACCGAATCTAACATACTTTATATTCTCAGTCTCAAATCCCAAAGGATTCGAAAGTCTATCAATATTATAAAACACAAAGCTCAGTACAGCAAATAAAACTATAAAAGCAAGTAATATTTCCAATAACAATAATGCATTGGCACTTTTCTTATTCCAAATTAATTTTAAAATATGCGTGATCATAATCTGTTTTGTTTAAGTGCGTTAACAACATGCAATTTTGACATCCTATAGGCAGGAAGCAATCCCGACAACACTCCAAATATTAAAGTAATTACAATACTGTATAAAAAGAATTTCATATTGATCTTCAGAATGATATCTCCCATTAAGCGAGCATCATTTATAATATATATCATAAGCATTGCCAGTCCCATTCCTATTATTCCCCCAAGTAACGTTTGAATTACATTCTCAACTATAAACTGCCAAAGAATTGTTGATTGGCTTGCGCCAAAAGCCTTACGAACCCCGATTTCGGAACTTCTCTCGAATATTCTTCCCACATTGAGATTTATAAGATTCAGAGTAGGCAACAATACAAAAAGTCCCAATAGTCCTATCATTATCTTTTTAAGAGCACTAAGACTTTCTCCCGTAGTTTCATCATCATCCATATCCAACAATTGAGATGCATAAACCTCATGATACGACCAAGGCTTCACTATTACTTGGTTATAATATTCCTGAAGTGAAGGATGTACTTCAAGGCTTCTATTTATAAAGGCTATGTCGTCCTTCACTCTTTGAATTCCTTTTGGACTATCGGCCATAAAAATAGCCATAAACCCGCCAAACCCTACTTCTTCCCCTCTTCCCACACTTTTCAAAAGTGTATGGGGAACTATAATATCTGATGACAATAAAGATATACCGGGAGGACGTATTACTCCAACTACCTTGTAAGACAAACCATCTAATTCAACTTCCTCTCCAAGCACATCCTTCCTACGACCAAAATATTCATCGGCAAGATCAGAAGTTATTACGGCTACAGGCTCCTCTTGATCCACACTAGATTCACTAAATCCAAAACCTTCAAGAAATTCAAAATCCAAAACCTCCCAAAATCTATGATCAGTATAAGTGGTGTTCATCTCCACCTTAGCGTTATTTACATAGGCATTGAATATACTATTGACATTAAAGAATGTATAATTAACCGCACTTGGTACATCTGATAAATGCTTATCCAAGTAGCTCCATGCGAATTCATTGTTAGAGTTATTCTGTCCGGCTTCTTCTACTTTATATGTAGAATCTAATTTCATTATACCGTCAAGCATACTTGTGTCAACTGTATAGATCGTATCATAGAACATCTTCTTGATCTGTAAATTGGGGAGTATAACAACCCTATCCTTATTAGTTATTGGCCTCGTGCTCCCGACCTCTGTTTCCATAACAGACACAATCAACATAAGAATAGCCAAAGTAAAACTGATACCAAATAATGTAATTGCAGTAAAAAACTTCTTTCGCCCTAAAACTCTCAGCGCTAATTTGAAATAATTCGAAATCATAATGATGTCATTTTATAGTGATTATAGAGGTTTTTTAAAGTACTTGACTGCCATCATAAAGGCGAATAAGCTTATGTGTTTTATTCGCCATATTTTCATCGTGCGTCACCATGACGATAGTGGTATCCCTGTCACTATTGAGACCGAATAATATGTCCATGACCTCGTTTCCCATTACACTATCAAGATTTCCAGTAGGCTCATCTGCGAGAATTATATTGGGCTTACCTACAATTGCTCTTGCTATGGCCACCCTTTGCTTTTGCCCCCCCGACAGCTGATTCGGGAAATGAGAAGTCCGATTCTTAAGCCCTACAGATTCGAGGGCCTCCTCTGCCAATCTTCTTCTCTCTTTACTTCCTACCTTACGATACAACAAAGGCAACTCTACATTGTCAACAACCGATAGATCTGGGATCAAATGAAAACTCTGAAAAATAAATCCAAGCTTTTCATTTCTAAATCGAGCAATCGCTGGAGAGTTGTAATTACTTAGTGTTGATCCATCTATTTGGACACTTCCTGAAGATGGCTCGTCAAGCAGCCCCATTATATTTAAAAGCGTACTTTTCCCACATCCAGATGGACCCATAATAGAGAGAAACTCTCCTTTTGGAATATCCAGATTTATGCTATTTAATGCTGTTGTTTCAATAGTCTTGGTTCGATAAACCTTGTTAACATTACTTAATAATATCATGATTCTTTATTTATTGAAGGTGATAGGCGAATTATTTTCAAAATCATATCCCGTTAGTTTTCTTAATTGGAAGTAGGCAAACCAATAATCTCTAAGGGTATCCACATAATCTCTTTGTGCTTGATCCTTTTCTCTTTGGGCAATCGTTAGATCCGTGATACTTATATCTCCTAAAACATATCGTTGGCGAGATATTTCGAATCTATCCAAACTCACATCTTGAATTTCTTCTTGTAATTTTATTTCTACTTGTAACTGCTCCCATTGACCGATCAACTGGAGGATACTATTGTCAAAATCCAACTGATCTTGCGCGATTTGTTGCGTCACCAATTCTTTACGAGCAGTCGCGATTCCTACTGCCGCCTTCTTTCTTCCCCAATCCAATAGTGGAATACTTACACTGAGTTGTAACTGTTGTTCCGATAATGGCTTATTATAGACCTCCCCTATGGAAGGTGCACCCTTTGCATATCCAAAACTGGCAAATAGATTTGCTTGAATACCATATTGAACCTTTGCTTCATTAATATCACGATCTGCCTCTTTTTGCTGTCTTTCGAATGCTATTATTTCAGGCCGGTTTGCACGAGCTTGTTCTAACGCAATTCCTGAATTCACAGGCATCTCATTCGTTTTTATTTCTGGTGTCTGCAGAGCGATACCAGCCTCATTCCCTTGTCCTAAGAAAGTGTATAAAGCTCCCCTTGTAAAATCAACTTGAAACGAAGCAGCGGATAAATTCTTCACTGCTGATTTATATTCTAATTCTAACTGCAATAATTCATTCCGAGATATTTTACCCAATTCAAATCGTTCTTTAGCTATATCGAGTAATTTCTCATTTACCTCAGAATTCGTTTGCGCTATTTTTTCATTCAATTGCGCTGTTAACAGTTCGAAATATTGGAATGTCGCACGGAGGTGAATGTCCTCCATATCAATAATATACTTTCTATCCGCCTCTTTTAAGGCCAACGGCTCTATCTTATCTGCCCATTTCAATGCATTGAATCCGAAAATTGGTTGAGAAAAACCAACTCTAAAGGGAATGCCATTATATTGCTTAGAGTCCAATGAAAAGTTATCAAAACGCTGTAATTGAGTAGTAAAAAAGAGTGTTCCCCCTGTAGACTTCAGTTGTTGTTCTACCCCAAGGTTTATACTTGCATTATTCTGAGATACCGACTGGAAAGCAATTGAACCATCTGGCTGCACGATTGCTCTTGAGGATTTTACAAAGTCCGGTGCCAATAAGTCTAATGAAACAGCTGGAGAAAAACTTGTCTTGAAAAACTTAAATCGCGATTGAGCAATTTCATTGTCGGCATCCGCTTGAAAGCGAAATACGGATTTCTGCTCAGCAATATCGAGCACCTGCTCTAATGTCATAGATGTCTGGGCATGAAGGCTGTTGGATAATCCAGGAAATAAAATATACAAAAGCACCAACCAGAGTGCCGTTACGATTAAAGACCAGAGTTTCCTACCCTGACGAGCTCTTTGTGCTGTGCCGATCATTATTCTTGGATTATAAATTCTTCTAAATGATCATAATCTTTCATATCCGAGATAATGACTTGCTCCCCTACAATAAGATTATCCGTTATCTCTACAAAATCACTATTGGTAAGGCCTTTAGTAATTCTTCTTCTCACGGCCTTATTACCCTCTAACACATAGATGTATTGACTTGATGCTCCCTTAAAACCTGGACCGTTTTTGACTCTAATGACACCTGTCTTATTATCTGTAATTATAAATACTTCAGCACGGATATTAGGTCGCAATAATTCAGAATCAGGTTCATCTAACTGGACATGAAATTTTATAGTGTTATTCTCAAGAGCAGGTAGAATCGTAGAAATATAACCAGTAAGATCCTTTCTATTAATCCTCACTTTCACTGGCATCCCAACATCTATTTTATTAGAATTTCGATCTGAACTTGAGGCTTCTACTCTGAATTTTTCTAAATTCGCAATTCTAACAAGCGTTTCCCCTTCTGTAACTTTCCTTCCTATATCTTCATTAATCCAGGTAATCACCCCTTCCTGCGGTGCACGAACTTTAGTCTCTCGAAGTTTGCGGCTCAGCTCTGCTAATTTCTTCTCTTGAATTGTATATTCCAACTCCAGACCTCTTTTTTCATTGACGTTTACGCTTTGTCGATACCCCAATTCATTTTCGAGCATACTTTTTTCAAGCTTAGCGACTTTTAATTGTAGTTCTGCTTGCTCTACTTCTTCTGCCGTAGCCCCTCCTACATCTCGCAATCTCTCTTGATCTTTTACTTGTGCTGTTAGTTCATCTAACTGCAGAGATTTAATCTGATTTTGATAATCCAGGTCACGAAGGTTCTTATCATATTCTAATTTCAACTTGTCGACATTATTTCTTTTGAGTTTCAATTCGTCATCTAGCTGGTCATATTCCAGTCGTGTGAATTCCTGATCCAATTCAAGGATCATATCTCCGTTCTTTACGTATTCTCCTGTCCCCTTAATTACCTTCTTAATTTCTGTAGTTACTGGAGAGTTAATTTCACGCTCCATGGACGGCACAACAGTTCCAGTCGCGGTAAGCGTATTCTGAATATCTCCTTTCTCTACATTTACGATATAGAAATCCTTGCGTTCAGCCTTCTTCGTGAGGAATTGTCTAAAGAAATATATAGCAGCCACTAAAACTCCAAGTATCAGTAGATACTTGAGATAAGTGAGCATTTTACTCTTATTAATTTCATTACCTGATATGTGTCGATCCATCTAATTATTGATTAGCTTATATACCCATGCCAAGCTACGTGCCAAGAATTAAATATATGATTTACAGAATATTACACATTAATTATTTTTATATAATATCCGATATCGGACAGCTATGTCCATAAATGGATGAGAGAAGAATAGGACTAATATTGCCATAAATTCATTGCAGATATTAGGCGACTCCATTTATTCTTTTAATTTCATGTTATAAATAAAATCATCATGAATTATCTAAAATTAGGCCTACTCATTTTTGCTATCGTGTCGTGTATGTCATGTGCTTCTACAAGTCAATCTCAATCAATAACTAAGGAGAAGTCTCTATTTAACGGTAAGGACCTTACAGGATGGACTATATACGGAACTGAGAAGTGGTATGTGGAGGATGGTCTTCTTGTCTGCGAAAGTGGGCCAGATAAAGGGTATGGCTATCTTGGTACAGATGCTACTTTCAAAAACTTTGAGCTTAGCATAGACTTCAAGCAAGAAGCGAATGGTAATAGCGGTATATTCATCCGATCGTCTATCGAAGGAACTAAGGTCTCAGGCTGGCAGGCGGAAGTGGCCCCTCCAGGCAATAATAGCGGAGGTATCTATGAGTCTTATGGTCGAGGTTGGCTCATCAAACCAGACCCTGCGCTTGACAAAGCATTGAAAATGGGAGAATGGAATACTATGAAGATTGTCGCTATTGATGATGTTGTAACTACCTACCTCAACGGTACTCAAATGATCACCATCAAGGATGAGAAAATCGGAAAAGCTATGGGATCAGTTGCACTTCAGATACATGATGGTGGGGGTATAAAGGTCTCTTGGAAGAATCTCATTATTAAAGAGCTGTAAAAGAATTGGTATAATGACTATTTGTTAATTCATATGGACTTCATTGATTACCAACACTTCATCTTTTTTTCGTCTCATAGCTATTGCTGTGCATCTCAAAAAAAAGAGCTTCGTCTTGATAACCAAGCAAGTCTTACTTACCTTAACACTAGTTATTAAATCAATTCAAAGCCTCACCCCAAAAATGCCCATACAAAGGCAATAGTGGAAATGATTAATCCTCCCATAAAAACTACATAAGCATACTGTAAAAAGCCATATTTTTTAGCCAGTACACTCCCTAAAAAGTACAAATCTTTAGAAAGCGAATTATATAGAAGATCGCGATCTTCCATCAAATGCTTCATGCCCCATTCGAATTCTTCCAATGGCATTTTATAAAAGTTGCCAAAGAATAAAATATTCACCTTACTATCCAGGAATCTCTCTCGAGTGTACGGTGTCGAACTTACCTTAGGTCTTGTTGCCATAATGGCAAAGAACATTGTTATAAGATTTACTGTAACTATAAGAATAGTCGGAATTAATAATCTTGGATTTGCGTCAATCTTTGGTGCTAATGAGGAGAGGATTAAAGACATCATAATGGCCGTAATGGATAGCATTATATTGGCTTTATTATCCGCAATCTTACTTAGCTGATTGTGATTCCGCAGTGCAACGCGATACATTGTCTCTATCCCTTTTTCAGGAATGTCTTTCTCTTTCTTTTTCTTCTCTTCCTTAAGACTTGCTTTTAGTCTTTTTACATTACTCTTCTTCCCTTTATTGAAGAGCTTTTTGGCCCCATCACTATGCCATTTCTGTATATTTAAAAACCCAAGATTACTCTTCTGCCATTCTTCTGGTGTAAAGGTTCGATGTTCAATATTGGAAATCTCCTTGCGCAGTAATTCTGATATCTCTCCAAATTCCTCACTTCCCACGTGAGCAAGATCAGCATCGCTAATAATACATTCTAATGTACTACTCGGTTCTATATCTAACTTGGTTACTAATATTAACTGCTGAATCGTGGTAATTCTATTCTCCGGATAATTGATAGATCTCAGATAATCAGCTGCCAAATCCGCTCCAATTTCTTCATGAAATGTGGGATTAGCAGTATATCCAGTATCATGAAACAATGTGGCAATCTGTAGTAACTCCAAATCTCCTCCTTTGACTTTCTCTTCTTTCGCGATAGCCTCCAAATCATTCAACACTCTGCGTGTATGGTCCATAGAATGATAGGTGAATCTATCATCCACAAAGTATTGTTGTACGTGTTGCTTAATTGCTTCGAGCATTTGAGTAAGTATTTAAGTATTGTTAGGCAAGCATTAAGCTCCAAAGAACCCTGTATTTGGCGTATTTATTGTAATGTTTGTACTTATATGTTGATAGGTAAAACATCAAGCTATGAACTTGTATCCATAGTAATATGTTAAAAGTCATCCAATATATCCGAATAATGGCAATATAATGAAAGAAAACAAGCAACTCCTCCCTGATATTATACCGTTTACCTACAAATTGGGTTTCAAAAAATTATTTGATCATTATGATGAAATGCATGCTAATGGATCTCCTCTTGATCAAGAATTAGCTGGCAGACTTCTGAAAAGTGTAAAGTCCAGAGATATCCTATGCGGAGGTCTAGAAAGCTCTCAGAATTCCATGGAGTATGAAGACGACATACAAAAATTACTTGCACCGCTCTTTCCTGCTCCTCTAGTTAAAAATGAAATAAAAATAGCAACGCCCCCGCTCTCAAATGAAATCTTGCGTGCCACAGATAGATTTAGGAGCATTTTTGGTGAAACAAATGAAATTCCTGCGAAAGAGTTTGAAAGTTTTGATAATGACAAACTCTATGTATTTATGTGCTCATTCATCTTGCAGAGTTATTATGGAATTCCTTTGAAAGGAGCGAACTCACCAGTATATGATATAGTAAATAGTAAGGGAATTACGCAACACTATAAAACCACCTACAATGCTGACTTCTTAACCTTCAGTCCGCTGTATGAAGAACCGGTTCTAACGGATGAATTAATCTTCAAGCTTAAAAACGGATTTGACAATATAGATCTTTGGAAATCAGTCTTTCCACCTAACTCTTGGGAAATTAATGGATTCAGTCTTAGAAGTTTTGTAGACGTAAGTCAGGAGGAAGCACTAACACGTATCAAGAATTGCTTAATAGGGGATAAAGTTAAAAAAGAAAATTCCGCTTTTAAAGTGAAAATGGACTCCTATCAACGGACTTTATTAAATCTCCCTGATATTGAAGTAGAATTCAATATCTATGATTCCCAAAAAGGTGAATTTAGAGTAAGCCCAAATGGCAATAGAAGCTTCGCTCTGAATAACTTGTCCAATTGTGCCAAAAAGGATCTACTATGTGATTATGCTGCAAATTTGATCTTTAATTTAAAAACCACATTGGTTCAACCCGATTTGGATAAAATCTCAGATGCTGGAAAAAATGTTCCTATCTGGAAATCTTTAATTAGTCAGGGTATAAAGAGTTACATGCTCACGCCTCTATATTATGAAGATCAATTGCTCGGATTCTTAGAATTTGCAAGTAAAATAAATGGGGCCTTTGATCACTCTCATCCGCTTAAAATCCAGCCAATGATTGGACTTTGCACGAATGCAGTAAAACAGTTTTCGGACGAGTGGGAAAACCAAAAGACTGCAGTAATTCAAAATGAATTCACCGCTATACATAATTCGGTAGCATGGAAATTTAGAGAAGAAGCGGAAAAATACCTCCTTGCCCGAGAACAAGATGATGCGTTTAATTTTGATAATATTTTGTTTCATGACTTAACCGCTCTCTATGGTCAAATAGACATCTCTGGCTCTTCCCAAGCTCGGAATGAAGCAATTGCCAAAGACCTAAAGCAACAAATAGGACTTGTTCAAGATATAATTAATAAGATACATGAAATTGTCAACATGCCACTCTTGGAGAGCATACAATTTCAAATTGAAATCATTTCGGAAAAATTATCGTCAGATCTTGCCGCAGGAATGGAGCAAGAGGTTTTAGAATTCCTTCGTCGCACTATAAACCCTCTCATTGAAGAAATGCGCTTACGCGACTCTCGATTAGAAGATATAATTTCTAATTATATGGAACGTTTAGGTCCGGATATGGAAATCATCTACAATGAGCGGAAAAAATACGATGATAGCGTAAAGAAGATAAATGGACATCTTGCTATGTATTTGGATGAAGCTCAAGTTGAAGCTCAAAAAATATATCCTCATTATTTCGAAAGATATAAGACTGACGGAGTAGAGCATAATATCTTTATTGGCCAGGAAATTGCTCCAACATTGAATTATAATAAACTATATCTCGACAACCTTAGATTGTGGCAACTCAAAATTATTTGTGAGCTGGAATTAGAGCATTCGAAACGAAAACCTCAATTACCACTGCCATTGGAAGTAGCATCTTTGATTATGGTATATTCTAATCCAATCGCAATCCGCTATCGGATGGATGAGAAGCAATTCGATGTAGATGGTGCTTATAATGCGCGTTATGAGATTATAAAAAAACGTATAGATAAGGCTCATATAAAAGGTACAACCGAAAGAATTACACAGCCCGGTAAAATTGTAATCATCTATACACAACCTCATGACTTGGAAGAGTATATGAACTATATAAATTTCCTAACTTATCAAGGATATCTTAAAGGAGAAGCAGAGGTATTCGATATTGAAGATCTGCAAGGTGTTGTTGGACTGCGCGGTGTTAGGGTGGATGTGAATTTTGAAAAAGAAATGACTCAAGAAAAGAGAATAAATGATGTGAAGCTTCAATTGCAAGAAGTTGCCTCATAAGGAACTTCGGAGTTTTAATTTCCAACTTAGGAATGGTAAAAAAACAACATATCACCCTTTGAGTTCTCTTTCTTCCTCTTACTTCGTTAAAAATACCTGCCTTTGCGGGCAGGCAGGGTCAGCCATAGCTATGGCTAACCCTGCGTTTCTTGCATTGCCTGAGAAAAAAATAGCCGCCCAAAATTATGATACTTTATTTCTGTACCATTCCTTACTAAGTATGGCTATTCAAAATCGTTATTATTATTTTACGAGCCCTGACTTTATCTAACGTTATCTCTAGTAATTAACTATAGATTCCGGATATTCTTTATCTTAATGGTCAACAACTTGTCATCTATGAAAGTAAGGAATCCATGGCTACCGATATGTTTACTCTTGACTCTCTTTGGGTGTAATAGGATTAATAACCAGTCGTCAATAAACTCTCGCCCTAATATAATTCTCATCATGGGAGATGATATGGGATACTCAGATCTGGGTTGCTATGGAGGTGAGATTAGAACCCCCGTACTTGACAACTTAGCTGAACAAGGATTAAGATACACCCAGTTTTATAATGCAGCGAGATGCTGTTCTACTCGGGCATCATTAATGACAGGATTACACCCACAGCAAGCGGGAATAGGTCATATGGTCAATGATCGTGGAACACCTGCATACGCTGGCGATCTCAGTTCTAATGCGATGACAATTGCAGAGGTTTTAAAAACAGCTGGCTACGACACCTACCTCTCTGGCAAGTGGCACATCACTCCATATGTAATCAAAAATCCTGACAAGAAAAACTGGCCGAAACAACGAGGGTTCGATAAGTTCTTCGGAATGATATCAGGTGCTGGGAGTTTCTATGATCCAAGATCTCTCACATTAGATAACGATTACGTCGCTCCGAGAGAGGGATTCTATTCTACAACAGACTTCACAGATTATGCCGTGCAATGCATTAATGAGCATGATAAAGAGAATCCGTATTTCATGTACGTATCATATACGGCCCCACATTGGCCTATGCACGCACCCAAAGAAGAAATAGAAAAATATAAAGGGCACTATGACGCAGGGTGGGACAAGATGAGATTATCAAGATATAATCGGATGAAAGAAATGGGATTAGTTGACCCAGAGTGGGAGCTTACCCCAAGGGATTCATTTGTAGATCCATGGTCAGATGATATTCCTGATCGAGAATGGGAATTGGCAAATATGGAAACCTATGCTGCCATGACTTCTTATATGGATATGAGTATTGGGCGTATTGTTCAAGCTCTTAAGAAAAAAGGGGAATATGAGAATACGCTTATATTATTCCTTCAAGATAATGGTGCTTGTGCGGAGGAATTAGATTGGATTAAAAACCGTCCTAATGATAAGAATCCGTTGGATCCAGGCGCCATACAGACAGAGATGATTCCTTATTACACAAGGGATGGAAAGCCCATTACCATTATGAAAGATGCGTGGCCAGGAGAGCCCGAAGGATATACTGCATATGGCTTGAATTGGGCAAATGCAAGTAATACCCCTTTTAGGGAATATAAACATTGGGTTAATGAAGGAGGTATCTCCACTCCCTTAATCGCTCACTGGCCAAATGGTATAAAAGATATAGGTACTTTTAGAAAAACACCTTCACATCTTATAGATATAATGGCGACATGTATTGATGTGGCAGAAGCTACTTATCCTAAAGAGTATGAAAATAAATCTATAATTCCACTTGAAGGCGAAAGCTTAGTCCCTACCTTTGTCGATGACAAATTAGAAAGAGAAGCACTCTATTGGGAACATGAAGGAAATCGCGCTGTAAGAATGGGTAAATGGAAACTTGTTTCTAAAGTGAGCAAAAAGCATTCTTTTATATGGGATAAAACAGAAGAGCTTCAATTAAAATATTGGGAATTGTATGATATGAATCTTGATAGAACAGAAATGAATAATATTGCCTCCCAGCATCCAGATATAACAAATAAAATGGCCAATTTGTGGATGACCTGGGCAAAGAAAGTAGGTGCCGTGCCAAGACCCGCCTAAATAAGAAAATGAATCGAAAATCATGAAAACAACTTTCCTATTATTCCTCATCTGTATAGTATTTATAGACTGTAATCAACCGGAGCAAAGCCAATCTATAGAACTAAATAATTCTAATAGTCTTTCGAATCAACCCAATGTTCTTGTAATCCTCACAGACGATCAAGGATACCATGATGTCTCATACTATGGAACAAAGGATATTAGAACCCCACATATTGACGCCCTAGCTACTGATGGAATGATAATGGATAATTTCTATGCCAATTGTCCTGTATGCTCTCCTACGCGCGCCTCGTTACTATCAGGAAGATATCCTGATGTTGTTGGTGTGCCTGGAGTAATTCGTACTTACCCAGAGGATAACTGGGGTTACTTGGACCCTTCTATATCTTTACTTCCCGATGAATTAAAAACGCTTGGATATAATACTGCGCTTATTGGAAAATGGCACTTAGGATTAGAACCCCCCAATATACCTACAGAACGAGGATTTGACTTTTTCTATGGTTGGTTAGGAGATATGATGGACGACTACTGGAAGAAGAGAAGACATGATATCAACTATATGAGGAAGAACAAGGATGTCATAGATCCTCCAGGGCATGCTACAGATTTATTTACAGATTGGTCTGTGGACTATATAACCCAAGAAGCTAAAAACGAAGATCCCTTCTTTTTATATTTGGCCTATAATGCGCCACACTTTCCTGTTCAGCCTCCACAAGAGTGGTTAGAAATTGTAAAAAAGAGAGAACCTCAATTATCAGAAAAAAGAGCAAACTTAGTTGCCTTCATAGAGCATCTCGACGATGGTATCGGTAAAGTTATAAATGCGCTCAAAGCATCTGGACAATATGAAAATACGCTGATTGTATTCACTTCTGATAACGGTGGATTATTACGAGCTGAGGCAAATAATGGCCCTTATCGTGATGGCAAACAGTCAGTATACGAAGGAGGGCTGCGCGTTCCTACGAGCGTTACATGGAAAGGGGGCAATATTCCTTCTGGTACAAGAGCAGCTTACAAATCCATTACCATGGACCTCTACCCTACTATTGTGGAAGCAGCCGGAGGAGTTGTCGATCATCCAATCGAGGGCAAGAGTTTTTTAAAAGTATTGCAGGGCGAAGAAATGAGTGATAAAGATCGAACCTTATATTATGTTAGAAGAGAGGGTAATAACAGATATGGTGGTCTTACCATTCAAGCTGTAGAACGGAATGGATGGAAATTATTACAAAATAGTCCATTTGCCCCGCAAGAACTATACTACCTTCCAAATGACCAAATGGAATCCAACAATCTAATAACCATTGAAGTAGACAAGTATAAAGAGATGAATAAAATCATGATGAAGCATCTTCAAGAAGCCGGTCAAGTTCCATGGCAGGCTCCTAAAGAGAAGATAATTACTTTGTAATTATCGTTTACCGTGCCCATACAATTTCATCACTTGGCTTATACCCTATTCGGTGCGCTTGTACCTTAATTCGCTCACCTCCACTTAATGATATCGGAGATTGATAGATGGACCACGAATCATCTTCTTTACCTTTTGAACTTAGACGTTTATACCCTATTGATGCTCCTGCAGTGGCAACCGTAATAGAAATTTGTCCGCCGTTATTTTCGATAACAGGATCTTGGGTTACAGGTTTTTCATCATCGCCATTCCAAAGCTCAGCAATAAGTTCTCTCTCTGGTTTATTGGGTACATCATTTATATCAGCAAGCCATCTATCCATTTCTTTACTTAATGCGTCTAACTGTGCTTTGTAATTTGGATCATTTGCCAGATTAGTCAATTCATGAGGATCACTCTCTACATCGAATAGTTCATCTCGAGGTTTCTCTTCTCGAAACCATTGCATCTGATCTTCATTAAGTTCACCGCTATCTCTCAATCTTAGCAAATCTTGCATTGCCGGAATCCGCTCTCTATACGCTACAGGCAAGTAATATGGCTGTTCAGGTCTGTAATTACGAATGTATTTGTACCGACCATCATGTACCGCTCTAATCGCATCTGTCATCCCGTCAAATCTATCTGCCGCTGCGTGAATATATTCTCGTTTTTGCGGTGCTCCATATTCTCCAACAAGTGCTTGACCTTGAATGTAAGAAGGAGGTTGAATTCCAGCGATTGATAGTGCAGTAGGTGCTAAGTCTATAAAACTCGCTAATTGCATATCAATACTTCCAGCTTTCTGTTGCTTCGGATATCTTACCATAAGTGGTGTGTTCAATCCCGAATCATAGATTAAACGCTTTTGTCTTGGTAGCGGACCGCCATGATCTCCATAGAAGAATATTATCGTCTTTTCTAATAACCCATCCGCTTCTAACTGATTTAATATAGCTCCCAACTGGCGATCCATTTCCGCGATATTGTTATACATCTTCCACATATCCCGTCTTACTTTCTCAGTATCTGGGAGGTAAGGTGGAATTGGAAAATCTAAATTCTTAGCCACATGAACCGGTGTATCTCCTTCAGACAATCTACCTCTTCCCTTTTCAATCTGAAAATTTCTATCCCCAGCCTTATAATGACGAATCTCTGCTTTGGGAAAACCATAAGGTTCAAATAATCCTGACTCATGCGTTACAGTAAAGTTGAAAATTGAGAAGAAGGGTTGCCCCCCCTTTCTATTTCTCCAATGAGCATAGTTGCCGCTTTCATCCCAAGCGGTCACAGGTGCCTTATATTGATAATCTTGTTTGACGTTATTCGTACAATAATACCCGTTCATCCTTAGGATTTCACTCATCATTTTCACCTCAGCCGGAGGTACCGCCTCATATGCCGGCAATCCAGTAATATTCATACTAGAAGCCGTTCTCATATGATTGGCGCCTATACTTGAAGGGTACATTCCTGTTGATATCGCCGCTCTACTAGGAGCACACACTCCTGAAGTGGAAAAGAAATTTGGAAATCGGACTCCCTCTGCGGCAAGGCGACTTAGATTCGGTGTTTGGATCGTTGAGTCTCCAAAAGGAGGTATCCATGGCCCCATATCTTCGGTAACCAACCAGAGGATATTGGGTCTTTCTGGTAATTCTAATTTCTTAGCGTCCGTAAGTTTTGTTTCTAATTCCTGTTTGTTATTACATGCACTCCCTAACACGATGCAAACCAGTGCAAGGCTTATTAAAGCAATCCGTACTATTCTTCCTATCATTTTGTTCATTTTATCGGTTCAGCTACCTGGCTAACAACTAAAGATAGTTTGGCATTGTCACATAAAGTTACCAAATGTTTTGACCTATGGATCCAGAGGAGTTATTACGAGAAGCATCGATCTTGATAAAATATTTGTAGTGAAATCGTATCAGAAGCCTATACGTTCCATTGGTTCGAGAAATGTACCAAAATATAACGTTACGTTTATTTAATTGCCATAATTGTAGAGAAAATGATGTTGAGCAAATTATAAAGAATATAGCCTTTCAGAGCTTATGACCTGTAAGCAAATACACCAATACTTTTCTTCTAGTAATTTCATGATAAACCCTATGCGTTATTCCCCTTGCTTTCAGGGTAGTCGTCTTCCCGTTAACACATTTTCAAAATAATGGGTATTAAGGGTTAATTCTCATTTAGAAACCACATATCCTTGGATTAATTCCAATAATAGTCTATATTGCAAGTCACCACTCCCCCCCGGAGAAATTAACAAGTAGTTGTATTACATGTAATTATTTATTAGTTAAAGGCATATAAGATGTTTAAAACAAGGACTGAAATGGCGCATTATCTGGGTATATCAGTAAGAACACTAAGAAGAAGATTGAAGAGATTACAAATTCCTCTCGATAGTGGATTATTATGCACGAAGCAGCAAGCAATGATTCTTAAGGCTTTGGGATCGGATCAAAATAGCATAGGGTCTGGCACGGAATAATTTATACTTTTCTTCTGGTAATTTTGTCCACCAACTTCGTTAAAAATACTCGCCGTAGCTATGGCTACGCCTTCGCTTTTTGCCTTGTTGAAGAACAAAATAACTGCCTATAATCAGAATACCTTTTTTCGTAATAGAGCCTTAGTCCAATTTGATAAAAATGGGAACAACAAAAAAGAGTAGGAAGAGTGAAAATACAAGTCCTCCTATAGTTCCCATAGCAAGAGAAAACCAAAACACTTCTTGAGCGCCATGCATCGCAAATGGAATAAGCCCACAAGCAGTAGATACTATTGTCAAAAAAATAGGTGTAATCTTTCCTCTAAATGCTCTTAAGTACATAGAAATAGAATTCCGATTTGGATATTCTTTTTTATTCCTATTGAAATCCGACAATATAAGAATCAAACTATTGACTACCAACCCACTCAGCAATAAGAATGAAGTGTATCCTCCTTGATCAAATGGGAAGTCAAAGCAGTAAAAAGTTATAAAAACACCGATAAAAGACATTGGAATAAGCGTAATGACTATAAGCGCAAACTTAAAGGATTCAAAGTGTATCGTACAGACAAAAAATATAGCGATCATGACCAATCCAATTAATCCATACTGCTTTTTTTGTGTAGTGCGCCAGAAGTCATTCTGATCTCGTGTTGCACTGAACCCAAGTGGTAATTGAGGCACGAAAGACTCCAACGTTTCATCTAAATAGCGCGATCCAAAACGTCCCGATCCTGTATATTCAAATTCCAACAACTGTAAATACTGTTGATCCTCCTTGTGTATACTATTACTTGTTTTGCGTTTCGTAACATTTCCTACTTGCCCTAACACTATTGCTACACTATCCAGTATATGCTGCTTGTTCTGAAGAAGCCATAAGTCTTTTTTTTCAATATCGCTGCTTTGTATGCGCACAGCTTCATTATCCTCTGTATACCCTAGTAATTGTGCCTTTTGATTATAGCGCTCGAATAGTGCCGCGAGTTCTTGCGTATTACTACCACGAAATGCCAACTTTTTATCATCTAACTGAAGAAGAAACTCATCCTTATCTTTCTCCCACCAATTAATTTTCGAATTTCGATTCACTTTTTGGATCCGAGGGTGTACCTCCAGTTGCAACGCCAACTTCTCAGCATATTCTTGTAGTTGATCTTGATTATACCCCTTGAATAAAACTTTGAATCGTGGAGGGCTTCCACCAGAACTATTACTAAATCCTCTTCCGACACCGTATATAGACCACTCGACACCTCCTAAATCTACCGCTAACCCTTGTAATCGATTCTTTAGAATATAAGGAAAACTACTTTTGGTTTCAGGCTTGAAACTAATTCTAACATTAGCATATTCACCCGCTTCGACTCGGGTCACAAAAGTTTCGATCTCATCAGTATAGGATCCTAAATAGGATTCAACATACCCAATCAGTTCATCCATTTGCTCCAAGGTACTTCCCTGAGGCATAGAAGCATTGATATGCAATAGGGTTTCATCTGGGCTTCGAAAGCTTGAGCCCTCGTAGGTATAATATATAAATAGTCGTAAGGTCCCGCCAAGTACTTTATTAACCCAAGGCCTAATCTCTTCTTGATAGTACTCATGACCTAAGGTCTTGTTATATGACTCCCATCCATCTATGTTACGGGGCAACCAAAAGACTGGAATACCAAATAATAAAATCATTCCAATTATAATAAACCGTCGATAGCGTTGTAATTGTAAGACAACTACTTTATAAAGTAAATTTAGTCGGATCAAGCGGCTTCTATATAATGATGGTTCATCAACTTTCTTTCTAATCCCAAACTGATCTATAAGAGCTGGAACCAAAAGAATAGCAATTGCTATTGATACAGTTAGATTGATACAAAGAACTTTTGCAAAGTCCCCTAATTCCCATTGTAATTTAAGCGGCAAGAAAAATATAATCCCCAATGCCAGAAGTGTTGTCAGACATATCGTAATCAAAGATGGAAAGACAGTAAGGTTTCGATAACGTTCGTAATGATGTGCAACGACAATAATGTTATCTAATATCAACCCAAAGGATACTGTAACTGCAGCTAAGGCATATAAGTTTAGATTCACTCCTAATGCATGGTAAAACAAAGAAGCTATTCCCAAGTTGGCTATCAAGCTGACCAGAATGATAAACATGTAGCTTAACCTACGATATGCAAAAGCCACAAACAGTAAAAGGACACAAAGAGACCATATCGTACGAGATTGAATCTTGGATAGCTCAGTGGCAATATATTCCGTAGAATCATAAGTAAGGAAGAGGTTACCATCTGGTGGTAATAAGCTTACACTATTCCCTACTACTTCCTTTACTTCCTTTGCTGTTGTAAGATGATTCGCATTGGACTTAGGGATGAATCGCAAATTGATACTATTCTTACCATTGATTCGATAATAATTGATAGGTCGTGCCTCTATTGATTCCAAATGTAATAATGAAGCGAGCGAAATAATACTGCCATCCTTCGTTCCTATTTTGGCCGATCTCAGTGCTTCGATTCCCTCAGATTCTATTCGAACATATTTAACCTGTTCATTATCATAAGTATAATTCAGTCCTTGGGATCGCAGATATTTACCCATCTCAGATTTTACCTCGTCCCAACGTATACCTAATGATTCCAATAGTTGAGTATTAACCTCGACAACCCACTCCATCTTTTCTGCTCCACTAATTCGGATCTCGTATACCCCAGGCACTAAAGAAAGTCGGGGCACCAAAACTTCTTGGGCATATGAGAATAGTTCTTGACGAGAGTTACTCCCTATTAGGCTATACGTAAGCAATGTCGGATCAATCTCCTTTTCATCGGGATTATTCACATACATCGAAGGAAAGGGAACTTCATCTGGCAATTGCTGATGCACTTGTCGCATCATCTGCGCCATTTCAAATCGCACATATGCTATATCCGCATCCTTGTCAATATCCACTCTTGTAATCCCACTCCCGTATTTCACCTCAGAGATTACCTGATTTACACCTGTGATAAGACTAAGCGCACCTTCTATGGGAACAGTAACCGTACTTTCTATAGCTCGTGGATGCGCTGAAGGATAATTATAAGATATGCTTATAGAGCGATTTCCATAATAATGATCAAAACTAAGTGACAATTTAGGGATCATCCAAACACCTATCAACGTTAATGCCAATGTTATAAGAATGATGCTGTATTGTCCTTGAATCATATTATTCAAGATAATGTATTATCACGGACAAGGTACTTGTTTCACGACCCAACTTCGTTATTATCAATTATTGGCTACGGCTGGTGGTACCCTTCCCGATAATTATGAATACCATGTAACAATGATTCTAAAAAATATTACTACAGATGTACTCACTCCAAGTATCCAAACAGCAAAGGCACCACCTTAACCGTTTGAACTAAGCTATGAAGTTAATGGGACTATAAAAGCATATGAGCGCATAGAAACACAATCTGAGATTAGTGCATGGCTGTTATTGTATCTGAAACATGATCTGATATTTTCAATTGATTATCACAACGGAATTTTGTATGAAATAATCTCCATATCGTTAGCCTCTGAGAAGCCGTATAAAACCCTATCTTCAATATCAAATTGAGTTAATATAGGTTGGTTCAGAATAAATTCGTTTAGAAATTCTCCGTCTGAACGAAATTCGAGTAGCCGATTGCAATGATTATCCATAATGGATCTCTCTCTTCCTGTTTCTTCTAGTAGGCGCCCACTGAATAGCATAAAAACACGATCCGCATTACATCGAATAGAAAAAAAGGCTTCTCTTGTTTTATCCGTTATTGAGAACAAAGTATGAGCACCATTTGAAATTTCAGATTCAAAAACCGCTTCAAATGGATCTTCAAAAGAAACTGTATTTAGAAGATCAATCTTAAGTTCACGATCAAATTTATAAAAATCGATTCGATTATAATTCAAATAAGATGATACAATATATCTTTCCTCGGGATTTCCACAAAATGTACATCTAAGAGCTTCTGGTATACCAATAGTATCAATTTTGGGATTTACCTCAGGATAATCCTGACTACCAAATAAAAATTCACCTCCCATATCGTGAACTAAAAAACGATTTAATTTTTTAGCGCTGAGTGTAGTTGAAATTATTCGGTTTTTATCTATAGTCATTGGTTGGTGTAAATTCCTTTCCTCAAGAATAATGCTACTACTCGGAGCGGCATTGGGATTAGTTAGTAAATCTTCAAGTTTGTAAATATTAAATTTATTCTTTCGATTATCATACACACTAAATTCATGAGCGTTAATTTTACTTATAGAATAGCAAGACTGTATTTCGTCTGGACCTTCACCCATTTTTACGATTGATTCACCTTGTTTCAAACTTTGTTTATCAAAAACACTAAAAATGAACCCCTCAATTCCACCAATTGGGCTAACCAATAAGCTTTTGTTTATAACGGATATACGGAATGGGTAAAAATTAATAGACTCTTTCGAAAAAGGCTGGATTGTCCGTGTCGCACTCTTATTTACATGCTGATTTGATCTTGGAGAATCAGTACAAGCACAAAAGCAACAAAATAGAAAAACGGCTGCAATTTTAATTCTAACTAAATGCTGATTTTTACTCATAAAAATGTTGGATAAAATAAATAAGAAAGAGTAATGTGTGATCTTATACACATTACCCTTTCAATTAGGTTTAATTCTGATTGCTTCCTTTTGATTTTGCTCGACGACCAGAACATGTTGTTGTCTCGTTATCTATCGTTACCAAACAATCATAACTAATATTCAACTCTCCGCAATTATCGTCGCAAATATCTGCCCTCAAGTCTGTTGATAGACATAATGATAATAAAATAATTGCACCTACTGTTAAAGACTTGAGCCCACTCCGAAAAGTCGCTAATCAATCATATGTCATATACTTATAATAAGTGAGAAAAAGTTTCTAGATTGCTTTCATGTTTAAGCGTAGTAGAAGTATACAGGGGGATATGTTTAAGAGCCTATCTATACAATTAGGGAAGCGCAAGCAAAAACTCCTTGATGATCCCAAAGCATGGCACAATGTATTTTATAAAGAGGTTTTATCTCGCATAGATGAATCTCCCTATTCGGTATTGTATGATGATGTTATGGGAAGACCGAATTCGTCTA